>NZ_JCACCM010000204.1:0-5400 GCF_059501405.1 Myxacorys sp. | reverse complement strand
GCATTCCGGGCACTGCAGAGAATCACCTTATCCATCTCTCCATTATGCAACGCCCTTTGTTTATTTCCATCGTGCGGATGAAACAGCTCTCCTGCTCATCTCAAGACATCTTCGGAGTGGGAATAAAATCTTGAGGAATGGGGCACCAATCAGGCTTAGCTCTTTCTACAAATTCCTCATACTCTTTCACAGGGGTAAATCCCTCTCGACTGATGAAATAGAAAGCACCATTATCGAGGTAAATACGGACTTTCTTAGGAACATCCAGAAATTTGTGCAGTCCTTCTTCCATCGCCTTCTGCCGTCTCCTGGGATTTTGATGAAAGTCAGCATAAGAAATCATGACTGCCTTCAAATCGCGCAGATAATACTCGCAATAGGGGTTCCAAACTCGCGGATTTAGATTGGCAAGACTAATGCCAGCAACAATTTTCAATAGATTTAGCTCCTAGCACCGTTGGAGATACTACCACTACGATGAGCTTCTTCTAACGCCTCAAACGCATCTTTTTCTTCACGCTCTCCACTAGACACAGGTTCCTTGATCCGTACCAGAACAGGAAAATTAATAAGCTGACCCAATAAAATAGCTTCTCCAACATTTAAATCGGGTAACATTCGGGCTTCGTCTTCTCCCAAGCTTTCAATTACCTTTCGCACAAAAGCTTGGTCAGCAGGATTAATCATTCGCATAATGATGAAGGAATTACACATTGCAAGAGTCGTTTCATCAAGTCTAGATGATCGTTGGCTAATCAGAATTAAACCAACACCAAATTTACGTCCTTCCTGAGCAATCTGTTTAGTTACTGAGATTGAATGCTGCTCAGCTTCATTATTGGCTTGACCTGGAACAAAATTGTGTGCTTCTTCCAGCAAAAGTAAAACAGGCAGTTTGAGATTATTTTGAACACGAGCACTAAAAATATCACTTGCGACAAGGCTATATATTGTTGCTTGAAAATCGCTCGTATAGCCAGACAGAGCAACAATACTAATTCCACCATATCTAACAAGTTGAGTTCTATCAGTTGGAAGTGGTTCAGTGGTTTTTGAAACCTTCTTGCTAATTTCCTCCATCTGTTTGAGCCGCTAAGCGGCTGCTCGCAAATTGTTAGGTAAGCCTTCTAAGTATCCTGCTGTCTTTTTGTCAATTTCCTTTAATTGCTCACAATCGCTCCACTCAACAATCTGATTAAGAGCTTCATCTTCATCTAATGTTTCTTTTTGCTTATCCAATCCTTTCGATACTTTTGATTTACCTGCCTCTTGGGCTGCTTTTCCCTTAACTGCTTTTATCACTGCTTGAACAAAATCCGCTAAAAAATATAAGTCTTTATTCAAGCCGAATTTTGCAATGTTTTGATTTTCAAGATAATCACTAAGCCATTGAGTACGCTTTCTTAACTCATCAGGACTTTTAATGAAATTGTAAGCACCCTTGAACAAATCATCAAATTTACTTCGGTGTGTATTTGCTAATTTTCATCCCAAAGCTTCTACAATTGTCACAACGGTTTCAGGTGCTTGTTCAAAGATTGGTACCTGAGCATAGTAACGCTGAACTCGTTCTCCTATACCAGGTACATCTGCCAGACCTGTGTAATCTCCGTGAGGATCGAAGATCACGATGGGATAGTTTTTTCTAGCTAGTTCTTCGATGATCCGTCGTGCGGTAACACTTTTATCTGCACCCGTCATTGCGAGAATTGCTAAATGACGGCTGACAATCGCATGTCCATCAACTTGGACACTTACAGTAGAACGATTAGACAGAGTTGCTATATCTAAAGCGCGTTTCTGCTTCTGCTGCAATTCTCCGACGACAACCCTTGCAATATCTTTTGATTCAGGTCGATATGCACTAGAAGCAGGCTTTGCTGGATAGCGAAGTTGACTAAGCCTACCTCCTGCATTGCTATTTAGAGATTCTGTTCCCAAGACTTGACAAACTGCTGTTACCATCTCTCGACTCAAGGAAAGCACTGTATCAAAAGGATCTGTGCGAGTAGCAGCTAGCTCATGACCAGCTTCTGATGGGAAAAGAGGATTAAGTCTTTCGATTTGCTGTACCTTAGCCCACACGCGCAGTTGCTTATAGCGCTTGAATCAGAATTCGCCGCATCTCGGCATCATTAATTTCTCCAGATTGTAAGCTAATTCCTAATTGATATTTAATTATTTTGCTGTAAGCATCTGTCATCCAATTTGGAATATGTGCATATTTGTCAACAATATCTAGACCGATCGGAAAACCATAGCCAGGAAGTAATCGAGCATAAAGATATGTGTGTTGAGCCGCTTCCACAATCTGATCAGGACCCAATTCATCAAAAACTTCAACTCGAATTGGATCAGTTGTCTCAGAAACATGAACATAACAACCTCGCACCCGTGGAAAGCCAAAAGCACTAGAAGGTTTGAGGCTGCTCCAATCCACCTCGCTTATTTGCGACTCATTCGGCAAGGAAACGATTCCTTTGGAAAATCCGCTGTATTTGTTAATTATCCAAGACTCCGTGGCTTGACCAGGTTGGAGCAACATTGCCAGCAATAGACTGTCTTTATAACCCAATCGGTCTAGTAATGCTTTTGGTGAATTTAGGTCGGAGCGTTTATACGTCAGATTGAAGTAGTTCTCGTTTCCTTTTTCTCGTAATCCTCGGAAGACCCGCTCTAAGAGAATCGATTCGCAAAACTCTTGTAAATTTCCGCCCCGCTCAATCACCCCTGCAATCATTGGTCTAGGATTTCGTTGTTTTGCTTTCTTAATTAGTTGTCGATGCAAAAATGACATCCATGCAAGTGGTTCAAATAATCGTCGTTTTACCCATTCATAAGAGTCATTGGGAAAGAGCTTAGGATAGATATCGAGTTTTGCTTCTCGCAAAAAATCTTCTTTCAGTTGTTTAGCCAGATTTTGATCTGTCGCATATTGATTGAGAAACAGATCGATATCTTTTTCAGTGAATGGTATGTGTCCCATGTAGTGCCATACGGTATATACCAAAGGACCTTGAAACATAAGTACACGCAAATCAGGAGTTCGTTCTAGTGCAGACAATCCCCCCAAAAGTTCGGCTGTAATCCTCACAATGTCGATAAAATCTTTTCGCTCCTTACTGCCACCCTCTAAGTCACCCAAAATAATGGATAGTAACCAAATTGTTCGCGTTCTGCTAAACGACGCTCTCCGGTACGAACGCAGTAGGAGCCAACCCGTAGAAGAATAGGAACTTGGCTAGAAATTTGTACTTGTCCAAGACCTCCATCAATAAAAGTAACGACTTCCCCTTGAACATCTGACCAAGCGATATCTTCCACTGATTGCACACTTAAGATTGGATCAGCGCGTTTTCCTTGTTCTGCTTGCAGCATTGCTCCGCGCAGATTGGCAACGAACTTAGCTGTATTTTTGAAATAGTTATCTCGTAAGCTTTCTGATACAGTTAAAGCATTTTCAGCCAGCTTCACAAACAAGTGGCGCTGACGCTGAATTTCTTCGCGAACTCCTTCTTCCGTAAAACGACGCGCATTGTCAGTCGGTTGAGTCATACACGCTTCACTTCAATTCCTAGTTGAGTCAGAACGCGACGCGCATCGGTTGTAACGAAAAGCACCCACGGGTAGTCCCGTAAGCTGGCTGACTAGCCATTTTGGAGCAACTCCTTGATCATCTACCGGAACGTACCAGGATTGATAATTTATGGCTTCTCGTTGATCTGTTGTGATCGCTTGACGGGCAACATCCATCACTTGTTCGGGTGTCATTATGACATCGATTCCTTTAATTCGAGGATGTCTTTTCCGAGGATGCGTAGTTTGTTGATAACGCAACTCAGGTGGTTTACCGTAGAGCCAATCATGTAACTCAGACAGTCTTTTGCCTAATCCTCCTTTAGAAGTTTGAGTAACTAAGTTGAACGAAGTCAGCGTTTCGTATCCACACAGCGCCTTGAGATAATCTTGACCCACACAAATAAAAAGCTCTCCGTAAGTCTTAGTGGTAAGTATCAATTGAAGATTGGTAATGACCGATGGCTGTAATTCTTGCGATCGTGCACTTGTCATTCTGCGATCATATTCTGGAATTTCTATAGCAGCAGAAATCAATCCAAATTCAGCAGAGAGAATGTAAATATCAAGATGCATACTCTGATCTTGATATTCACGCAAAAACTTACGCACTACCTTGAAAGTGGGGCCATCGTAGCGATCCAAAGCTGGCAACACCTTTGTGTCGAAACGTTTTCTTCTTGAACAGGCAAGAATCAGGAGTCTTTGATTCAATCGGCTTCTACACTTTTTAGAAAGGAACTCTGCACATTTTGTAACCTTGAATTAGCGAAATTGTGGCTGCTAAAGTAAAACTTTGCTTAACTTACCAAATCGTTGTAATGTCAGAAAGCTGAATTTTACGATCGCGGCTTATCAACGGCAAATCACAATACAAAGCGGTCGCCGCAATAATTCGATCAGGTAAATCTGGAACTTGAGCACGTTCAACACTTTGCATAGTTGAAATTATGTTTCGATTCAGTGGAAGCTCAGTGAACACTGCATCTGATTGATCAAGCGCTATTAATAACCGGAGAAGTGTATCGACTGCGATTCGTCTTTTTTCACACAAGTAGACGATCTCTGCCAATGTAATTGAAGAAAGTCCAACTTGATTACCCCTACTTGCAATGTTGTCAATTGTCGTTCGCGCTGTTGTTGAAAGTCTGTAATCCGCGTAGACATACCAAATGACGGCGTGAGTATCTGCGACCGCTTGCAGCACTAAATGTCCTCCCGTGGAAAATTTCCCCACATTTCCTCACGCGCCTGACCAATTTCCTCGGCTGTCGGAGCGTTTCCTAGATCTGCACATAACCCCCACAGGGATTTGCGAGGAGTTGCTTGAGCCATCACAATCTCTTGCTCAATCTCAGGCATGATTCTCGTCACGAGTTGCACTTTATCGGGCAATGAAAGTTGTTTTGCCAAACTCAAAACTTCTTCTAGAGTCATAGCTTAATTCTCGTGCTTGCTCTCATCATAATGCGGTTCCTTTAGAAGGTCGTGCTAGTCGTGCTATTGGGTAGAGGAAACGTAGCCACGTGGTTTGTTAAGCTACATTAAGAACCCACGATTCAAATTCATTATGTTAACGCGATGTGCGACTAATCTTACGCTGCCACAAGAAGGTCAAACTGCAAAGGCTCGCTATTCTGCCGATTGAGCCAGCAACAGACAGTATGCGCTAAGAGCTTGCGGTTCACCCGACTGGTTAAGTGCCACATATCTCGCGCTCGCACTTTCTCAATCGAGAAGCGCTCGACCAATTGCCCAATCACAGTTTCACAGGACTTACGCAGGGGCACTAGATTCAGGGGCAAGCCCAACTGAGCTTCATCG
>NZ_JCACCM010000203.1:0-5605 GCF_059501405.1 Myxacorys sp. | reverse complement strand
TTCGTCTGATGGTACAACGATTGGCTGCTTAAGATTTACTTTATGAATCAGCTCTAAGGGAGCGGTTGAATCGGCCTCATACCGCGACCCGCTAATTGCTAGCTATCGAGGCAATCCACTCATAGAAGCATTACCCCCAATTCTCTCAGAAGAAGAAGCGATGGGGCTTCTAGCATACTATCCAGCTTATGACCAAAACGAATGCACTCTACATAACCACTTACGTTTCCATTTAGTACGTAATGCCTTGAAATTCGTCGAACCCCTTCCAATTCATTTGGATTTAGAACAGCGCTTTTCTTGCATGATTCGGACGGGGTATGAAGCACGTAATCCGTTAACGCCAGAGTTCCGCAGAGACTTTCAAAAACGATTAAATGCTTTGGATTTCAATGGGTTGCCCCAAAATTATCTACGTTCAACCGCTACAGGTTTCACGATCATTGGCATCAGCGGTGTGGGTAAAACAACCGCGGTAGAAGCAATCCTGTCCCTTTATCCCCAAGTGATTGTTCACAGCCACTATGGCGATCGGGATTTTACACTGATGCAAATTGTGTGGCTGAAGCTAGACTGTCCCTTTGATGGTTCGATCAAAGGTTTGTGCCTGAACTTTTTTCAAGCGGTTGACGATCTCCTAGGAACCAGCTACTCCAAAAACTACGGTCGAGGTCGCTTTACAGTAGACCAGCTAATACCATACATAGCTCGTGTAGCTTCCCTTCACTGTATCGGAGTGTTAGTAATTGATGAAATTCAACACCTACACGAAGCAAAAAGTGGTGGCTCCAAAAAAATGCTCAATTTCTTTGTTCAACTGGTCAATACCATTGGTATTCCTGTTGTTTTGGTAGGAACTTACAAAGCCATGTCTGTTTTGAGTGGTGAATTCCGCCAAACCCGTCGAGCTAGCGGTCAGGGGGATTTAGTTTGGGACAGGATGGCAGAAGACGATGTTTGGCAGCTATTTGTAGAATCACTTTGGCGATACCAATACATCCAAAAGCATTGTCTGCTGACGCCAAGTTTAAGCCATGCTCTCTATGACGTGACTCAGGGAATTACTGATTTCGCTGTCAAGGTCTATATGTTGGCACAAGTCCGGGCGATCTCAACAGGAAAAGAAGCGGTGACTGAGAACATCATTCGCTCAGTGGCTAAGGATAGTCTTCGTTTAGCGCAGCCAATTTTGTCAGCTTTGAAAACAGGTGATATCAGATTTCTTCAAAGTGTTGAGGATGTCTATCCCGTGGACATAACATCTTTCCTAGAAGAGGCTCAAAAGAGTACCAAAATCGTAGGTCGGCTCCGTTCTTCACCCACTATTCAGAATAGTTTGAAGGGTAATGAAGAAGACGTTGAGATTCATCCTCAAAATCCAGTTTCTGATTCCCCTGCAACAGAAACAGAACTCACCTCAATAAAGGTTACTTCTCCTTCCCAGCCCGAAACCAAGAAGAGTCAGGGAAAACGTCGTAGAACTCCTTCTGTGAAGGAGGGATTGATGAAGGTCGTAGCATTTGAATCTCAACGAGGAATTGCGGCATATGAAGCTCTTAAGCAAGGCGGCTATATTCGACCCGCTACTGAATATCTTCGCCAGGAGATCGTAGAATGATTGGTTTCTTTCCCGATCCCTATCCCGATGAACTACTTTACAGTATCTGTGCGCGATACTCAGATCGGGTTAGGTACTCAAACAAGGGAGCTATAGCTCAAGAGTTGTTCGGCTCTGTGGACGCAGCAGCCGTTGTTGATTTGCCGAGCCATCTTGGTCACTTAGTTGCAGCTTTACCACTTGGACATTGTTATACCGTTGATCGATTGATTGGTAGCCATACACTATTACCCTTCTACTCCCCCTTCCTTCCAATAGAACGGGTTTATCGCCTTCGAGAAGACATGATGAAATCTACTGGCTCTGCAATTCACCAGTACTCAGGTGTTACACCTAGTAATATCTATTCACTGAAGTGGCTGCGGTTTTGTCCTTTGTGTACGCAGGCGGAGAGAAAGCAGTTTGGTGAATCCTACTGGCATCGTCTCCATCAAATACCAGGTGTAGAAGTCTGTCCAGACCATGCTGTTTTTCTAGAAACTAGCTGTGTACCTACAAGAAATCGAGTTAATGGTTCTCACTTTTTCTCGGCTGAACAGTGAATACACACAACATTACCTCGCTCTTTAGATTTGTCAGACCGTTTCCACCAAGTTTCTTTAAAAATAGCTCATAATACTGCTTGGTTAATCAGACAAACGGATTTAGTTCCTGGCTATGCAGTTCTACGAGACTACTATCATTACTTATTAGCTAATCATGGTTTAGCTTCTTACACTGGTCGTGTTCAGGTAAAGAAGCTGAAGAAGGCATTTAATAATTACTATTCACCTAATTTTCTGAAATTACTCCAATGCGAAGTTGATGAAGATAAAGGTAGTAATTGGCTATCTTGTCTAGTTAAAGATTTAAGTATATCTCAAGCACATCATCCTCTGCGTCATTTACTTCTGATTCAATTTTTAGGCTACACAGCCGAAGAATTTTTCCAAGTTTCTCTTCCTTCAAAACCTTTCGGAGAAGGACCTTGGCCGTGTCTAAATCAGGCTAGCACTCATTTCGGTCAGCTACTAATTAAAAACTGCTGCATTAAGATACGTGACTATCAAAGACGAAAACTGATCGGCGTCTTTAGTTGTAGCTATTGCGGCTTTGCCTATAGCCGTATTGGTCCTGATGTATCACCAGAAGATATCTTTCGGATCACTACAAGCAAATCTTACGGACCAGTGTGGGAAGCTGCATTGAAGAACTTGTGGGAAGATCTATCAGTCAGTTTCAATGAAATGGAACGTCGGCTAGGAGATGATGAATCAGCAATCTTACGCCAAGCTGCTCGCTTAGGACTTACTTTCCCTCGCTTGGGACCCAAAGGTGAATCAACTCAGCTGAGTAAAGAGAACAATCATAGCAAGACAAGTTCGCCAGTATTCAATTCAGAAAATTTAGAGAATTACCGCAGTCAGTGGTTATCCATTCGTGAACAGAATCCTGAGCTTGGACGAACCACCCTCATCAAGAAATTTAACCGCATCCATTCTTGGTTACGCGAGCACGATTCCGAATGGTTAGAAGCTCATAAGCCGCTACCACAAAAGTGCGGGGGAATCAGGCGTATTGTGGACTGGAGCAGACGTGATGCTGAGTTTGCAGAGGCAGTAAGACTTTCAGCTTCGCGTCTTAAAAGTATTCCTGGACGCCCTGTGCGAATAACCAGATCAGCAATTGGTAAAGAGTTATATCAAGAAGAAGTGTTGAAGAAATTCCTTGACAGGCTATCGTTAACAGCCAACGTCTTAACTGAGATTGTTGAAACTCGTGAAGATTTTGCTATCCGCCGCGTGGAGTGGGCTGCTGAGTGTTTCCGTCAACAGAACATTAGTCCAGCATGGTCTCAAATCGTATTACTCTCTGGAGTGTACGCCTTGAGGGCAGTACCACAGGTAAAAAAGGCAATTGATACTGCTCTGCAATCTCTTGAATCGCAAAGCTCTGTGGACAGATGGAACAGAGGACCAGTTCAGTCAAGTAAAAATTCCATCTCAATGAAGAAGAGATGACTGGCTTCTTCCCCGATCCCTATCCTGATGAGCTGCTCTACAGTATCTGTGCCCGCTTCTTTGATCAAGTGCAGTATCCAGACAAGAAGCTTGTAGTGCAGGAATTATTTGGTTCTTCAAGCGCCTTAGCAGTTATTGATTTGCCCATTCACTTGAGTTGTCTTGTTATTAATTTACCAATAGGAAACTGCTACACATTTGATCGGCTGATTGATAACCAGACGCTGTTGCCTTTTTATAGCCCTTTTCATCAACCTGATCGGGTGGAACGGTTACGGGAAGATATGCGAGGGAACGGCAAAATATCAGTCCCTGGGCGTTTGGGCATGATGGCTAATAGCGTTCCTTCTCCAAAGCGGCTTCGCTTTTGCCCCTTGTGCACAGAAGATGATGAAAGGCGGTTTGGCGAAACGTACTGGCACCGTATTCACCAAGTTCCGGGCGTTGAAGTCTGTCCAATCCATGCTGTCTTTTTGGAGAACAGCAACGCCCAAGTCTTGCATCGGAAAACTCGTCACGAGTTTGTCTCAGCTCAACAAGCAATCTACACCACATCACCACGCTCCTTGATGCTTCTAAATGCCTCTCATGTAGCTTTGTTGAAGATTGCTCGTGATGCTGCTTGGCTGTTGAATCAGCGAGGTTTGTCTCCGGGACTGGAATCTTTTCGGAATCGTTACCTACTTCTATTAGCTGACCGTGAGCTAGCAACCCATAGTGGCAGGGTGTACACGAGTCGATTGCTACATGCTTTTAAGTCCTACTACTCTGAGGAGCTTCTGAGCCTACTTCACTGTGAAGATCGATCAACAAAGTCAGCATAACTGGCTGTTTCGACTAGTTCGCTCTCCTAAGAGTGCACAGCATCCCTTACACCATCTGTTGCTTATACAGTTTCTCGGATACACAGCCGAAACCTTCTTCCAACTTCCTGCTGAGTATCAACCCTTCGGTCATGGCTCATGGCCTTGCCTGAATCCGGTTTGCGCTCAGTTTCGACGACGACGTATCAAGAACTATCGTCTATCCTACAGCCAGGAGAATGGCAGACCCATCGGCACATTTAGCTGTCGTTGTTGTGGCTTTGTGTATTCCCGAATAGGTCCAGACCAATCCAGGGAGGATTGGTATCGCTACAGCCGAGTAGAGTCCTATGGAAGTGTTTGGGAATCAGCTCTTAAGGATTGGTGGGCAGATATAGGAGTCAGTCTACGTGAAATTGCACGTCGGCTGGAAGTTGACCCTCAAACTGCTAAAAGCTATGCAATTCACCTTAAATTAGCAGGTAGTGCTCAAGATGTAATGATGGAGAAGTCGAGTTTCACGGTGTTCTGCTCGCATGCCTGTCTGTCCTAGTTGCGCCTCTTCCCAAACGGTCAAGAATGGTCATATCCATAACGGAAAACAACGGTTCAAATGCCACAATTGCGGACGACAATTCGTTGAGCGACCAACTAAAAAAGTGATCGACCCAGCCACACGGGCTCTTATCGATCGGTTGCTGCTGGAACGCATTTCACTGGCTGGAATCGCCCGTGCTGCTCAGGTTTCTGAGCAATGGTTGCAAACCTATGTGAATGAGAAATATGCGAAGGTGCCCCGCCAAGTGCAGGTGACACCCAAAAAAAGGGGAGGCTAACGATCCAATGCGATGAATTATGGTCCTTTGTGAATAAAAAGGGCAACAAGCAATGGGTTTGGTTAGCACTTGATGCAACCACTCGTGAGATTGTAGGCGTTTACATTGGCGCACGCGATGAAGCCGCAGCTCGCCGATTATGGGAATCCTTACCGCCAATTTATCGCCAATGCGCAATCGCCTATACCGACTTCTGGCCAGCGTATGGAGCCGTTCTGCCCAGCAAACGCCATCGAGCGGTCCAAACATTCAGAAACATTTTGATCGGCTTCCCCTAACGGCGCAGGTATAACGGCAGGGTTAATTCATTGTGAGAGTAGAGAAAGTAGGATAGGAAGCACCCCTATT
>NZ_JCACCM010000202.1:0-5613 GCF_059501405.1 Myxacorys sp. | reverse complement strand
ATGAATTTGGACGGGCGGTTTGACTGATGAATCCCCATGTCTAGAACACGACCATGCAGACCCCGGCTAGAAGAGCCTGTAATTAGGACGTCCGAAAAGAATCTGGAATTCTCCCGAAATTCAGAATCTAGATGCAGTCTAGATTTCATCCCTTTGCGATCGCGAAATCCTAGAAGAAATCTGGAGGACGCTGCATAAACCAGATGGAGGAGTCGTAGTGTTGGATGTGAGAGAAAACAATCCAAAATCACAACCTTGAAACTCACGAATCTCAACGCTTAAGTAACTGCATTTGCAACAGATGAGCCAACTCAAAACATAACACTCAACGCAAGATGCATAAATTAAGAGACGAGTCGTAGTTAACCAGTGAGACGGAAAACATTCTCAAACTCAAACACATTCTACTCAAAAAAGGAAACACGATCATGGCATCCGTAAAGTCTCTATCAATCTCCTTGTTTGGTCTTCTATCTGCAACATTGTTATCGGCTCCTGCCTTTGCTCAAAACGCCGCCTCTGTGATTCAAACCTCTGAGCAAAACGCAGCTCAAATTGGTCAGGGAAATGTGGCAGTACAAGGCAACATGCAATCAGGAATTGTAACTCAGACTGGCGTTCCCTTTCCCTTTGGTGGTGGAATTAATGGCGCAGTTGTTCAACAAGGTAGCGAGCAAGGAGTCGCTCAAGTAGGCATTGGCAACACCGCAGTTCAAGGAAATGTCACCACAGCCGATGTTCTGCAAGGTACACCTGGATATCCCTTCTACTACCCAGCTCCTGGCATCAATGGCGCAACGGTACTACAAGGCAGCCAGCAAGAAGTTCTGCAAGCTGGTTACGGCAACTCTGCTGTTCAAGGTAACGCAACCGATGCAACCGTGATTCAGCACTAATCTCAACTCTTGAATGACTGATCCTCACGCTTACGGTTTGCCGATTTCTCAATCCTAAAAATCGGCATTCCACCTGATTCATCCAACATCCACCATTCAACTTAATCAACCTAGGGAAATTCACATCATGTCTGCTAAATCCTTCAAATTCTGTGCACTGGCTGTTGTTACTTCAATCTGTGGTTTTGCGGCGGCTCCTGCCTTTGCTCAAAACGCAGCCTCTGTGATTCAGACCTCTGACCAAAATGTTGTGCAGAACGGTAGCGGTAATGTCGCAGTGCAAGGCAATGTGCAAACTGGAGTTGTGAATCAACTCGGCGGAGACGTCCCTTACGCTGGAATTCAATGCTTTGTTGCTCCTTGCCAACTCTCCGGAGTAAACGGTGCAGCGGTTGTACAAGGCAATCATCAAGCCATTGACCAAATTGGAGTGGGCAACACGGCAATTCAAGGCAACTCTAGCACGGCTAATGTACTGCAAGGCTTGGATTCCTACCCGTTCCCTTACTATCCGACTATGGGTGTGAACGGTAGCCAAGTGCTGCAAGGAAATGCTCAGACTGCAACCCAAGTTGGGGTAGGTAACTCTGCTGTTCAAGGTAACGCAGCAGATGCAACTGTATTGCAAGATTAAGGAAGTATATCAGCCACAAAATTGGATGACGCCCCGCGCTAAGGTTTGCCGATTTCCTCACCGCGCTGCTGCTAAAATCGGCAATTTCTTTCTGAATTTCTTGGGAGCACGATTGGCTCTCCCAAACTCACGGGGTTCGCTTCACGAAGTCCGTTGGTCGCTACTCACTCTTCATCTCTACTTATCCTTCGCTCTTTACACTCTGGAGATTATTATGTTCAAACCCCTCTCCCTTGGCTTACTCACTGCGCTTCTGCCTTTCTTGCCATCCTTGACGCCTGCTGCCTCTGCTCAATGTGTGATGTTGAATGTGTCTAACCAGCTAGCTATTCATGGCTCTCGCACGCCTTCGACGCAAGAAAACAACGTCAACATGGCAAGCACAGGAGACTGTGTTGGAAGAGCAGCCGTGACAACAAATGCTCAGACTGCTGTTACTCCTGGTGATGCTACGCAGATTCGTAACAGCAATTCTACGATTACCAATGGAGCGCAGGGTGTTCCAAACGTTCCGGGTCTAGGTGGTCCGACAATTCAGATTCCGGTCAACACTCAAGTTGATGTCTATAGTCCTGCACTAGATCCATCGTTTTTGAATGGACTCTTTAGCGGCATACCAAAGCCAAACATCAGCTAATGATGAGATGTACCAAATGATTCCAATTCCAATTGATGCAGAATTCAGTTGCCAATATCACCATCGATCTTCTCGTCGCTCGCAACTGGATTCTGGTCTTGCCTACTCCATTCGGAACCCCAATCGTCATGAACATTCAACTCTCCTCTGCTTGTGGAATTTTGGTTACTCTATTGTGTCTTATTGCTCAAACTGGATTCGCTCAGTCCTCGCTGCAAATTGGCAATGGTAAGATGATCATCCAGTCCAGAGCCGGCGCATTAGAATTGAATCATGGCAGTCAGACTCTCTCTTCCCACAATTTACTCGGCCAAACTTTAAAGGATCGCACCGCAGGTTGGCAAATGGAACCCTATTCAACTTCTCGCTCTTCTTCAGTGCAGCGATCGTCGATTACACTTTCTGCTAGGGCACTCAAACAGCCCTGTCAACTGACGATCTTGGCCCCAGGTGCAACTCTAACTGGGCACGTAAAAGTTGACGGTAAAGCAATTCGAGTATTGAAGGGCAGCACATCTTTTAATCTTTCTCCCTATTTATCTAAGGGTGTAAAAACTGTTGAAATTAGTGGTAACTCTTCTTCAACTAATACACCGATTCAAGTCAAACTTTCGGCAGTAGGAACGCAAGTATCGCAACAGACACATGGTAATGGAAAACTAAATCATGTGTTAGTCATTACTGTTCGATAGTATTGTCAAAAAGCGTAAATAGCAGCGTAAAAGTATTGTAATTATTTCTTGCCACTGATACTCATTTCAATTTTTGGGCTTATTAAGACGATGAAACTCGAACCCTTTGGAGATAACCGTGAAGTTCTTTAAGCAGCGCCATACTAAAGCATTAGTTCTCACCACAATCGGGCTGATCTGCGCTGAGTTGGCTACTACAATCAGTCCTGTTCAAGCTCAAACCGCATCCAGCAATCAAACTAGCGCGATCGGCAGTAATTCTGCGTTCAATCAGATTGTGCAATCTAACCCACAAGTGCCTGTTAATAATTCAACATCTAACTCGACATCTGTGAGTATCCCGATTCAGCCGTTGCAGATACCTAATGCTTACGTCAACTCAGAAAACGATTTTGGTATGAACTTATCGGTGGGTATCAACACAGCAGAGGCATCGAACGTCACAGTTTCTTTCGGTGTGATTTATCAGCCGGGTCGCTCAGAGGATCATCGAGCGCGAATGGCTCGATTACGTAAAGAAACTGAGATTTTGGAAGTTAACAGAAAAACAAGTGAAGCAAATTTAGCACTACTGCAAACGCAAATTCAGGAGGCGACCCTCCGGCTACAGAAGTTGCAATCGCCTTCACCCTGATGAGTTACGTCAATTCCTCAACGGTTTCTGCCATTTAGTTGAGCAAATTAGCAAGAGCGATCCTCCGGAGCTTGGCGGAGCCAATCGCGCCAATGATCCAGAATAAATCCACAATCAATATCGTTACAGCTAATACTTAGGTTTCAGCTAATACAATGATGTTGTCCTGAGGCGAAAAGATGATTAGTTGATCTTTTTTCGGATTAATCACAACTCCATAAGCCTTCGCCATGTTAGTAGCATCCGTTTTGCGACGATATCCAATTGCCGACTCATCCCGCCGCTTAGCTGCCTCAACAACGGTGTAGAAATTGATAGGATAATCAACAGCAACATAGTCATTTACAGGCTTGAGGTAAATTTCTGAGCCTTCTGAACCAAATAGGTCAGCAAACACAGCATTAAGGCTTTTCTGCTCAGCAACTTGAGCCAGCATCCGGCTCACAATTTGCTCACTAATTACAAAATCATCAGGGCGAGCCACCTGAGCAAGCGCCTGGTTACGCACATCCAAAATTTCGGTAACAATTTGAATGTTGTGATCACTGCGATCGGCAATATCTCGTAGATGCAATAGTGTTACTAAGGTTTGAGCATCGGCGTGTTCAGGCTCTAAGTCAGGGTTGCACAAAACAACCGCATGATCATAATCCGCTAAGTTCAGATCTTGTAACACTGTATGATCGGTGGGATTTCCCTGCCGATATCGCACCGTTTGACGCTGTAGCCCCAAGGTTTCTTGAGATAAATCAACTTCTGCTTCTGGAAACTCTGCAATGACAGTCACGGTGGAGCTTGGTGCAACATACTGGTCAAGCTGCTGAATAATGTCAGAAACGCGATCGCTCCAACCCAAAATTAAGGTGTTCTCTGCTTTGGCAGGATCGCGCTCTAAGCAGAGAATTGACTGATGATCAATGGGTGGTTCGGCGAGGTTTGAGAGATGAATCGTATCATCATCTTGGCTAATCAAAATGAGTTGTTCGCCTGCTTGTAGCTGAATGTCGGCAGGTGGATTGAGCCAAATCGTATCATCAGCACGTTTGATGCCAATCAGGGTAGAGTCTTTGTAAGCCAGGAGTGCATGACCATAAGGCTGCCCTTGCAAAGCTGATTCCTCTTTGAAATAGATTTCGTTGCCGCTGAAATCTAGCAAATCCATGTACACCGTGGATAGACCCGATTGCCGACAAGTTTGCACCACAATTCGTGAAATCAAGTCATTCGTGAGCAACACCTCGACTTCGTGCTGTCCAATCAATCTGATCACACTAAGGCTTTTGGCGTTCTGAACTTGAGCAACGATGTGATAGGGCTGAGGAGACGATCGAGGAATACTGGTAATTGCTAGCAGGGTTTTAATCAGTTGAATATCTGCGCGATCGTGGGATGGGTTTAGGACAATAATTGAACGTGCGGTTTGAATACTTACCATGCCCAAGTCAGCCATGTCGCTGGGGTTACCTGTGCGACAGACTAAACGAATATGGTGAAGTCTTCCAAGCGTCTCGTAAAGTGCAGTTTCCATTTGCACTTTATCTTCTTCACTCAAAATAACAATGCATGTATTAGGTCGATTGGCATTGGCTAGAGCTAATTCAGAGACGAGCGTAAAGACTTGCAGCGACCAGCCCAGAATCACCGTATGATCCACTTCAATGACACGCGATCGCCCCTTACGCAGGTCTTCTAACTTAGTATTGATGCCAGTGCTGAGCAAACCGATCAGGGTGCTAACGACAAAGAGCCCGCCAAACGTAACAAACAGCATGGTGAGGCGAAAGGCTCAACCCGTGTCACCGCCAACTGCGCCTGAGTCGAGGGTACGCATCAAGACACTCCAAATTGCCTCAAACGGGTTGAGACGCTCGCCGCCTTCAGGAGCGATTCCGATAAAGCTGACGAAAAAGCTCATCACCAGGATGAATGCAAAAGACACCAATGCCAGACCAATAATCAGCGCCGCCGTGCCTTTGGACATGAAGTTATCAAACTTGTAGCGTAGTCGATCAGTAGCGGCAATCCTACCCATTCTCATATGTTCCTTGGCTGGTATGCAGTGTAAGGTTGTGTTCTAGACCTGGGGAAAGGTAGCTAAACCGACAGCCCGAACTCGAATC
>NZ_JCACCM010000201.1:0-5623 GCF_059501405.1 Myxacorys sp. | reverse complement strand
TTTAGATCTGGGATGTAAAACTCCACTTCAAGAAAAAGAGGGCAGCGCTAAGCGCCGCACTCTTTATTCTTTAAATGAGGTTGCTAGGGCCGAAGCTATACCCGACGTTCCGCCCTTTCCACTGGCACATTGACTATTAAGGACGAAGCAATCAGCTTCATAACGATCGCTCCCAAACTTATTGAGAATGAGGCGATTTGATTGAGAATCGCTGTTCTTTAGTTCAAGGGAACCAATAATTTCTGGAATCCTTTCAGGGAGAGGGCTTCAGTTTTAATATTTTGAGTGTGCCAGTTAAAGGGCGGAATGGGGGTTATATGGTAGTTGCGGCAACTACCATATGATTTCCTTTAGTACGGAAAGTGTCAGAACTAAGACTGTAATGTGAAGCAAAATTCGCTTTCTCTGATAGTCTAGGGGCTGACCTGAAACTACATCCTCATCCCGCTTTGATGAACTGCCCCCACTGCCATTCCTCACTCACCACTCAACTGAAACGCACCACCAGTCTGGGCTATCGCACGTTTTATTGTCTAGAATGTCTGTCGAGCTTCAATGAACGCACGGGCACGCGGTTCAACTTTTTAGAGGTGCCCACCGATATCGTGTTTCAGGTGTTGATCTGTCGGTTGCGCTACAAGATGAGTTTGTGGGATGCGGCGGAGTTCTTTCTGCTGCAAGGATTTGAATCCACGCACGAAACGGTGCGGCATTGGGAAGAGCGATTTGCGCCTCTGGTTGCCGAGCAATTGCGGACAAAGCGTACTGGAACGATGGGGAGAAACTGGCACGTCGATGAAACTTACATTCGGGTGAAAGGGCGGTGGTGCTATCTGTATCGAGCGATGGATGAAGAGGGCAATTTAGTGGACTCGCTGCTGCGGGAAAAGCGAGACATGGAATCGGCCCAAGCGTTTTTCGAGCAGGCGTTAGGAGTGGCACAAACACCGCCGAACCGAGTCGTGACAGATGGATTGGCATCCTACCCTCGTGCCATTGCCGAAGTTCTGAGTGAAGAAGTGACGCATGAACCAGGGAGTTGTTTGGATAATCCGATCGAGCAAGACCATCGGGGCATCAAGCACCGTTACTATCCGATGCTAGGCTTTGGAGCGTTTGATTCAGCAAAACGATTCTGCGCGGCGTTTGAGGAAGTGCGACAGTATTTGCGACCCCGTACCCAAATGGCAGAACTCGTATCTCTCTCGACACGAAGAAGTGTGTTCGTTGAGCGAGTAGAGGCGTTAGAAGTAATGTTCCAATCGGATTAATCGAAACGATTCAGAAAGCATTCTTTTTCTTGTGAATACAGCTTTATTTTTAGTCCTTTTGGAGCTTCATTTCTGACACTTTCGTGATCGCGCGCTTCTATCACCCCGTCATGGTCTGGCTCAATCATGGGCAATGGTGCGCTGACGTGAACGCAGAAGCCAAAGTGCAGGCGGTTCATTATGGAGCGGACTGCGATTAATTGTGAAGATGGAAAATAGCACAATTGCGGCGTTTGATGTGCCATGAGCTCAGCAAAGCTTCAAAGCTGGGTTATGGGAGCGATCGGTTTGAGATACTGACTCACGGTTGACCACCAACCTCATCCGTCGAACAACTGCGGGCCGTAGTAAGTGAATGTCTAAGCGGAATTTCGATCAGAAATTCTGCACCCTGTCCAAGTTCAGATAAACACCTTAACTGTCCACCATGTTTGTCTACAACAATCTGGTAGCTGATCGATAACCCTAAACCTGTACCTCTGCCAACTGGCTTGGTTGTAAAAAATGGGTCAAACAGTCGCGCTTTGACACTTGATGACATGCCTGGTCCATTGTCTACAATCCGAATCCGCACTTTATCTGCACTGACGACCTCAGTGGAAATTGTAATTGTGGGTGCTGCATCACCATACTCTTTACCTTGCTCTTCTAGAACATCGATCGCATTAGTCAAGATATTCATGAAGGCTTGATTAAGTTGTCCAACATAGCATTCAACCAATGGCAAATCATCATACTTTTTAATCACTTGAATTTCAGTATGAGATGATTTGGGGCTCAAGCGATGCTGCAAAATCAAAAGCGTACTATCAATGCCTTCATGCAAGTCGACTGCTTTCATCTCCGCTTCATCCAGGCGAGAGAAGTTACGTAAGGTCAAAACAATCTCGCGGATGCGGTCTGCTCCTACTTGCATAGAGAATAAGGTTTTGGGTAAATCCTCCATCAAAAATTCCAGATCGATGTCGAGGATAAATGCTTGAATCTCGGGTTCGAGTCCGGCGAAACGTTGTTGATAGAGGTTCAGGAGCTTGAGCAAATCTTGAGTGTACTCATGAACATGAGCCAAGTTCCCGCTGATAAAGGTGACTGGGTTATTAATTTCGTGGGCAATTCCGGCAATTAACTGTCCCAGACTAGACATTTTCTCGGTTTGAATCAGTTGTGTCTGGGTGTGCCGTAAATCTTGTAACGTTTGTTCGAGTTGTTGTGCCTGAGCAGTGGCTGTCATTGCAAGTTCTTCTTTAAGCTGAAGTGTTTGCCGTAGTTCTGCTTCAACTTGCTTGCGCTGGGTAATATCCCGCAGGATCACAATGTATTCCTGGATGTCTCGGTTGAACCGCTCGGAAACGGTCACCTCAATCGCGCGGTAGGTCTGGTGATTCTGAACAAAGGTGCACTCACTGTGATATTCCCAAAATTCTGGGCTGCCCTCCAGTCCCTCCAACAAGTCAGGCAAATGCTGCCCCAGCAATTTCTCAGTGCCAGTGACAAACAGTTCCGCTGCGGCCGGATTGGTTTGACAAATCATGCCAGTATGATCAACGACCAAAATCGTGTCTGGGACAGTATCCAGAGCCGTGATGAAGAGATTTTTAGCTTGTTCACGCGCCTCATTGATCGCAATCACCTGGGGTAAGCTTGTCCAACCTGCGATCGCGATCCCCACAAAAGCACTGGTGAGCAGCAATACCATCAACAGATCGATACTGATGTTTCCTGCTTGAATCGTATCTAACCAGGATTTCACCCCCCAGCCAATCGTTACAGCACTACAAATTAGCACAAGCAACACAACAACTTGCAGCATCATGAAGTCTGGAGGATTCCCTACTTGAGCCTGGGAGCGCTGTCGGTGCAACCACCAGTCAGGACGGAAGGGAATCGCTTGCACAGCCGCGTTGACTAGCAACATTGCTGGCATAAGGCACAGGCCTAACAGCAAGTCTTGCCAGTCCCAAGCAATGCCACCGACCACCAGGACAGTTACTTCGACCAGGAAGAAGAGCAACGACCAGTAGGGATATTTGACTTCTGGCTTGCCACGACCTAACCACAGTCCCAAATGAAACAGGATTGAGAACGACAGGTAGCCCGTTCCTGTCACCATGACAATCCGGGCTAAGTCTCCCCATAGCAAGTAGGTTATCCCAAGCAGCAAATTAAAAGTTAAAGCCGGAGCCAGTACCCCACGCCGGGTGACAACCGAAAAAACAGGGGCAAAATGTCCATCAAGAGAAAGCTGGTACAAAATGCGAGGACAGTTAGAAACGGCTGTCGCAGAACTGAGCAGACAACTAGAAACCAGCAGCAAGGTTACCAACCAGGGTGCTGACTGGCCCCAAAACGGTTTTGAAGCTGCCATCATGTTTAAGAATGCACTGTCACCCATGCCTGGTTGAGTCGCTAATTGCATCAACAACCAAGACCCTCCCAGGTAAATGGGTGGGATGAGCCAGGCTGCAAAGGTTAGAGATCGCAATGTACTGGCGGGTCGTTTGCTTTCGGAGAGAAAGGAGGCACTGGTTTCACAGTCATAGACTGCATAGACGGCGATAAAATACCACTTTGCCCAATCAGGAAACGAGAAAGTAGACCAATCATGGGGGAGTAGACCAGGACTATTAGGAGCGATCGCTAGCCATCCCAGTCCTTGCAAACAAAAGGTTAGCAATAGCCCTAACGCCGGAAATACAAAGCATAAATGTAAAATGCCTAAGGTTCGCGTACCACTGAACGCCAAAACAAATGGCAGTAAAGCGAACCCAACTTTCAAAAATGCTTCTGGGCATCCGATTCCCAATGAACCCAGGTCGGCCTTAATCAAATCTGTGAGAATGATCGCGTTCATCGCCGGAACAGACGACCATCCCACAAAGTAACCGATCGCCGCAATACGCGCGAGTAAAGGATAGCGTTCGAGCAGTCGAGTGGTGTAGTTGGCCGTTCCCCCAGACATCTCAGGATACTGAGTAGCCAGAGATTTAACCTGGAAATTCACCAGCATTCCAATAATGGCGCTGGGAAGCCAAACGGCGATCGCTTGTGGTCCCAGGCCAGCATGCATTCCTGGTCCTGTACCCAGCCATAGAAGCAGCCCACTCATCCCAAAGCCCCAGGTTTCACTCGAACTGAGAGTTCGTTGGAGACGCATTAGGTGTCTTGGCTGCTGTAGCACATCAGTTTTTTGAACCATTTCTCTCAACGACTCAAACTGCCATTAACTCTCCTAAACATGCCCTCCATCGCAATTCTGACAACATTAGACTTGTTTTAGACTTGTTGTGGAAGAACGCTAAAAATTGAAGGCCCCGTGCTGTCTGAATTTAGATGTATCGTGGGCATGATCAAACCGCCCCTTCTGCCATCCCCTCATGAGCCAACGACGATCGCTCCTCACGATTCGCCCTAAGAAGATTCTGCCAATGTTTCTGATTTCTCTCGCCACAGTAGACGCTCTGGCAATCGCCTTTACAGTCTTCTACCACCCCGTCATGGTCTGGCTCACGGGCAATGAAAAGCCATAGTGCAGGCGCTTCACTATGGCTCTGACTGCGATTGACTTTGCTAATCTCCGAGTAAAACCCGATCCTGCTGACTGTTAGGTTAAATTACTTGCTTTCTCAACTGCTTGCTTTAACTCTTCAAAGGTAATATTACCGTCTTCGTCTGAATCATACTGTGCGAGTAACGCCTGGGGGCTACTGGTATTTGTTGCTGAGGAGATGACTGCACTTAAGCCAGGACTTAACAAAAGCTCATTAATGGAGAGTTTGCCGTCTTGATCGCCATCTAAGGAATTAAAAAGAGATTGAAGCTCTTGCTCGGTTGTCATAAGTTTCTACCTGAATTAATTTTTCAATTTCATATCTCATTAACAGATTACCAGACCAGAAGGAGAGCAGATTGAGGCTACTAATCAAGAGCCGCTCTCTATGAAGGGAGCACAACAAAAGAGCCTGATTTATATCACGAGCTAGATCAGCCACATCGAGAATAGTTTCAGCGTCAGGCACAAGGATTGAGGGGGGAGAGGACACAATTAAGATTCCCCACGCGATCGAGAATGTGAGGTATGAGGCTGAGCGATCGCAAGCCTCAAATCAGTTCACGGGTACAGCGTTTCAAACGTATGTTGTCCTTCTCCATAGATGAAGTTCCCATAATTCTGCCATTGTGCAACTTCTTCGACATTAAGTGAAGGCACCTGCAGCACTTGCAGATTCTCGGCAAGCTGTCTGGGATCGCGAGGCGAAGTCAAAGCTAAGCAGACAGCAGGATGATGTAATGCAAATTACGGCGTTGCTGAATGAGAAGATGAATTAGCATGGAATCGGCACATCTCGAAATTT
>NZ_JCACCM010000200.1:0-5672 GCF_059501405.1 Myxacorys sp. | reverse complement strand
AATTTCGAGATGTGCCGATTCCATGCTAATTCATCTTCTCATTCAGCAACGCCGACGAAACTTATATCAAGGTCAAGGGAGCGTGGAAATATCTGTATCGCGCTGTCGATTCGATGGACAACACACTGGACTTTCTATTGAGTGCGAAACGGGATGGTAAAGCAGCAGCACGATTCTTTCGCAAAGTGCTCAAGGGTCAGCACACCCAGTCTCCACGGGTGGTCACAGTGGACAAGAATGCCGCTTACCCAGCGGCAATGGAAACACTGAAAGGAGAGGAGGCAATTGAAAAAGAGACCGAATTAAGGCAAAGCAAATATTTGAATAACATTGTTGAGCAAGATCATCGGAATATCAAGCGCATCGTGAAACTGATGATGGGGTTCAAGACGTTCAACAGCGCGAGAAACACTTTGAGCGGAATCGAAGCAATGAATATGATCGGTAAAGGACAAGTGAAAGGAATCGACCAAGGGGATGTTGTATCTCAGGTCAGATTTATCGAAGCCATCTTTGGAATTGCTGCTTAAGACGATGAGATTGATAGAAATCGTTGGGCTTTAAGAAGTTTTCGCGACACAACCATTTGAGTCAAATTCACGGTTTTAACGCGATACAGAGCGACCAGAAATAGGGCGAGAAAGGTCACTCGCGCACCATGCCAACCTAGCTGCGGTTGCAAGGCATTGCGAAGTGCAATATTTGAGACATGGGGTTTCATGCGTTGATTAAGCTTTTTTATGAAACCCTTTCCTACTCCCTCTTTGCAAGTTTTTGTCCTGTACTTAGATACGACGTACCCAGCCAACGCTTGTTGAACTCGCTCATACACGCCATTTCGTTCAATACTGCCGCGACCGTAAGTCATCAAAATTTTAGCATTCGCGGGAATTTCAGCTGCAATATTTGCAATCTGACTTCTTCCAAACAGAACTTTTACCGGATTTTGAAACACAAAATTCTGCACAATCGTTCTCCTTCGGGTGCTTGTTGTATTCGAGTAGATCGGCAGGTTATTGTCAAGGTAATCGTTTTGCTCTATGGCTTCTGACCTGCCGAGGAATCCTGTAAAAATTGAACTCTTAATTCTTGAGCTTCAGAAGCCCCACCATTTGTTGCGCGACATCGGTGGCGGAAGCGGGATTCTGTCCAGTTACTAACCGATCGCTGACCACGACATGCGCTTGAAAATTAGGAGCTTCGGTGTGCTTCGCGCCGCGTTCAATGAGTTTCGACTCCAACAGAAATGGCATGGTTTGCGTGAGTCCGACCGCCGCTTCTTCTTCATTGGTAAACGCTGCAACAGTCTTGCCTGCAACAAGATATGATCCGTTTGCAAGCCGAACATTCACCAGTCCTGCTGGTCCATGACACACTGCCCCAACTACACCCCCTTGGTCATAAATTGCTGTCGTCAGTTGTGTGAGTCCTTGATGATTGGGAAAATCCCACATCGTGCCGTGCCCGCCTGCAAAGAGAATGGCTTTATATTCAGCTGGGTTGACTTCTTGTGGAGCTAATGTGTCATTTACCTCTGCCATAACTGCAGAATTCTCAACGAACTGGCGATTTACCGGATCGTTAAGTTTGAGACTTTTGGGATCGATCGGGGCACTGGCTCCGGTTGGACTGACGAAATCGACTTCATATCCCGCTTTCGTAAACACGGTATAGGGATGCGCGGCTTCATCAAGATAAAAGCCAGTTTTCTCGCCGGTATCGCCTAAGCGATCGTGATTCGTTAAGACAATCAAAATTTTATTCGGTTGTTTTGAAGTCAGGAAAGTCGCTCGTTGAGCATTGGCTTGAATACAGCTGCTCAGCACGGTGGCACCCAGTAAGGCACTGATAACTGTTTTGCGGTTAACCATTGTTTACGTCTTTATGTCTTGCAGGTCTAGGATTCTGTTTTCACAGCGGTAAAAACTGGAACGCGAGATGGAGTCATTCTTACTCGCGTGGAAGTTTCAATTTGTTGGTTTAACCAGAGACTATCAACTCATCACACTGTCTACAACCTGATAGTGTCAGAAAGTGTCAGATGAATGTCTGAACCTAGAAAAACACTTGCTGGGTCAGCCATTAATGCTTTTTTGCGTTATCCACACCTTTGGTTGGTGTGTTGCTAGCCAAAACAACAATCTCAAAAAAACTCACTTTACTATTCACTTCAATGCTATCTGACACTTTCTAACTATAGAGATGACAAAATCTGATTGCAGACTCAGAATCGCTCCAGTAGTCTGAATGTAGTTTGTGAGTGACACAAATTCTTGTTCAAGCAATTGAGAATTTAGTCAACAAACTTAAATCAAGTTTTCACTGCTGTTATCTAAGTTCTGTTGGTGTCTTTTCAGCCATGCAGCCAAAAACTGTTGTCTGCACAATCAAAAAAGCCGTTCGACCCAATTCTTAGGAGTATATATTCATGTCTCAACGTATTCTTTTCATTGTGACCAGCCATGCTCATCTAGGCAGCACTGGACAGCTGACCGGCCTATATCTTTCAGAGCTAGCACATCCTTGTGAAGTATTTAATCAAATGGAATACCAAATTACAGTTGCATCACCGACAGGTGAGAATGCGCCGATTGATCCGAAAAGCTTGTCGGATGAACTTGCAGAGTTTGTACCTTTGACCCAAGGAACGCTGCCGTTAGAACAAATCAATCCGGCAGACTATGATGTCTTCTTTGTCGTGGGTGGTCATGGAACTGTTTGGGATTTGCCGAATAATCCAGAGTTGCAGCGAATTTTGCCAACCGCCTATGCACAAGGCAAAGTTATCGCAGCAGTTTGCCACGGACCGGCTGCACTCGTGAATCTGAAGACAGATAGCGGTGAGTATTTGATTAAGGGTAAGCAAGTCACCGGATTCACAAACGAAGAAGAAGCAGCGGTTAAATTAACCGATGTCGTGCCTTTCCTACTAGAAGATGCGCTCAAACGTGCGGGTGGAAAATACATTGGCAAACCAAATTGGCAGACCAATGTGGTTGTAGATGAGCGGTTTGTGACCGGGCAAAATCCTGCTTCTGCACGAGGGGTCGCTGAAGCAATCGTACAGGCATTATCTACGCTCGTGGTTGCTGTATAACGCGCTGCCTGCCTGCATGAGACAAATTTTGCACTGAATGTGTGAAGCCCCGAGCTTTACGTATTGAAGCTGAACCAACCGACCCGTCTATAGGAGAATGGCAATGGTTAACCTCAGTGAAGAAGCTACATTTGGTGAAGCATTGGTAACATCTGCTTCGCCTTCAAGAATCAGAGCCGCTCTCTCGAATCAAGACACGCTTCGTTTTGAAGAGGCAATGGTAGCTAGCACTTGGACAGCACTCGAGACTGAGCGGTTCAATCAAGATTCCTATTTGGATGAGGTCATTCCGAAACCTTGGGGATTAGAGTTCAGAATTTACCGCGACACTTTCTTTGATGTGTGGAAGTTGGCTTTGCTGCCTGGCAAGTCAACTTCCACACATTGCCATCCTCGCAAGGAAACTGCCTTGCTCTGCTTGGGAGGAACCGGGCGAATTAGTTTCTTGAGTCACGAGGCACACCTTGTTTCTGCTGGAGATGTGGTCTTCATTCCAAAAGGTGTTTTCCATAGTACCGAAAACATTGGAGATTCAGCACTTGATTTAGTGGAAGTGGAAACGCCAAGAAACAAGTTTGATTTAGTTCGGCTCAGCGATCGCTACGGTCGTTCAGGCACCAGCTATGAACAGGAAGTGATGGATTACGACCTCGCGGAAATGCGGTCATTTCTCTATATTGCTGAAGCAAAGCTCAGAACGTTGTGTCATCAAAATCGATTCCGTTTTGGAGTCAAAGGTGCCTTAGAGCTAATTTGCCGAGACACTCCGGGTTTAATGTTCGTCGTGCCTCTAAGCTTGAAATCTGCGTTTCTGCATAGCATTCAGATTCTCAAAATGGTTGATCCGGCGCAACTCGATGAAAGCGTGTTCTATCTAACGATTAGCGAAAACTGATCAAATGGCAACTCGTGATGCCGATGTCCAAAGAACTCGATCGTTGACTCAACCTTCATTGCCTTTTACTTTGGAGTACTCTCTATGCAACCGAAATCCTCTGTGATTGTGATTGGTGCTCAAATGCAAGATCAGGCTGCCCTGATCGCAGCCGATGCCCCACGGGCGGTAATCCTAACTGGCCCTGGTTTTCAAGATCATGACTTGATTTATTGCTATTACCGTTTTCTGGAAGAAGGCTATGCCGTTGACATTGCCACACCTGGCGGCATGGCAGTTTTTGGTAAGTATGCGGTACCCTTGAGCGGCAAGATGGATAAAACCGGTAGCCCGGTTCTGTCATTCGACGATCTAGAAGTCGGTCGCTATGATGTCGTTGTGCTTACCGGTGGATACGAAGCGCCGGGAAGAGTTCGTCGCGATCCTGACGCGTTGACCTTTGTTAAGGGGATGGCAGAGGTTGACAAAGTTGTTGCTGGCTTGTGTCACGGACCGTGGATTATGATTTCCGCCAAAGTTCTTGAAGGCAAGACGGTTTGTGCCTATATCGACATGAAGGATGACATGATCAACTCTGGTGCCAATGTGATTAATGCCAGAGTCGTTCGGGATGGCAACATCATCACGGCTTCTTACTACGCCTACGTTGGAGAATTCATGCGCGAAACGTTTGCGGCAGTTGCTGAGCGACGGCAACAGCCGCAGCGAGCGCTTGCAACAGCAATTCACTAACCGAGCGGGCTGTTATCGGGATCGGTGCTGAAGCTTATCTAAAAAGCGACTGAATCTCGTTGCTAGCTAATAATTCAGGTTAAGCCATTTCCCCGGTTTGGGCTTAACCTCAAACTCTCCAAAGTCTATAAATAGAAATGGAAACAGAAATGCAACACAAAACATTCGCACTAGATTTTGACGGTGTTATTGTTGATGGACTGAACGAATGTATTTTAGTGACTTGGAACGGTTACTACGGTAAGCAGTTAGATGACTTTAGCATTGAAGGATTGGCAAAAGTTCCGAACTGGTTTATCGAACGGTTTACGCATTGTCGGAATTTTGCTAAGCATTTAGGGCATTTCGCGGTTGCAATTTTTGATCGCGATACGCCAATTCAAACTCAAACAGATTATGAGCGGCTTTATTTGTCGTTAGATCCAGTCGAAGTTGAAAGTTTTGTGGCAAAAGTCAATGAGTACCGGGCAAATGCACGCACTCACCAAGAATTGTTGTGGTTGGATCAGCATACGCTCTACCCGGACGTCCAATCGTTCTTACAGGGCTTAGATGCGCCATTCTACATTGTTTCCGCCAAAGATCGGGATTCGATTATCAAGATTTTGGCGAGAGCCGAAATTGACATTACTCCACATCAAGTTTTTGGAGAGCAACGCAATAAACTTGTAGCGCTTAGAGCAATTCAACAGTATGAAAGCGTGCGTCCCGAAGAGATCTTCTTCTTAGACGACAACATCATTAATGTAATTGACGTTCAGCAGGCAGGCTATGGCGCATATTGGGCACTGTGGGGATACCGAGCTGACCATCATTTAGAATTGGCACGCCAGCATCAAGTTGCCACGCTTTCATTAAAGCAGTTAAGTGAGTTGACAACCGCTAAGCCTCTTAGAGCCTAGCCGAAAACCTGAATTGCCCGCACCACAATGCAAGCACACGATAAAT
>NZ_JCACCM010000199.1:0-5864 GCF_059501405.1 Myxacorys sp. | reverse complement strand
ATGAAGCTCAGTTGGGCTTGCCCCTGAATCTAGTGCCCCTGCGTAAGTCCTGTTTGATTTAGGTAGTCTGCGATCGCTTGTAGCACGCCCTTATCGGATCAGGTGCTACTGCTCAGAACAATTTATGACCTTTGTCTATCCTTGAGTTTTACATTGCTTCCACGATTAGCGCTTCGCGCAACTCCGAAGGAATCGCAAACGACAATTTTCACGGAAACCGGCTCAGATACACACCATTTTGTATCAAGTGATACAAAGCTCAACAGAGTATAGAGCGATGAGACTAACGGTTTCTACTATGAACGCCCGTCAGTGATTTATTAGCAGAATCTACCGCTTTCAACCTACTGAATTTCCTCGGAGTCGCAAAAAGAAGGGGAAAGCTTGACTTTGCCATCTCTTTACAATCATCAAGCTTTTCAGTAGTTGAAGGTTTTAGCTTGTCAAGTAAATTTGCGTAGTGTGATAGTCTGTGTAACCGCTGAATACTCCACCCGGTTCTCCAGAAATAATTTCAGGGATTCATGGTCGCACAATATACCATTTCAGTGTTCACGAGCTTACACGGCTCAGATTGGCGTTGGATCGAGCCAGAAACCCAAAATCAGGTTCGATGGCTGTTTCAGTATGCGATACCCCAATCATTCTTGGAACGTATTGTAACCAAACCGAACTTATCCCGAATTACAGGTGTTTTTCGATGTGTCAAACAAGCAGTTCGAGAAGGGTCTGACCTTGTAGTAGCCCAATGTCAGCGCGACGCATTTTGGGCAGCGATCGCAATGCACCTATACAGGGCAAAAATGCCACTAATCGCTTACGCTTTTCACTTTGACGGATTGCCAACAGGCTTGCGTCTTCAAGTTCTGAAATGGGCGTATTCGAAGGTGCAGCGTTTTGTGGTCTATTCAGACTATGAGCGGCAGAAGTATGCTGACTACTTCGGCATTCCGATTGATCGTTTCGAGTTTGTCCGATGGTCGATCAAGGCTTCAGAAATCGAGATGGAAAATGATCCTCCTCACTACCCTGGAAAATATATCTGTGCGATCGGCAAAGATGGTCGAGACTATCCTACCTTGGTTCAAGCGATCGCTCAAATGCCAGATCTTAATTTCATCACCGTTTCCTATCCTTACAATCTTGCAGGCGTTGAGCTTCCTCCTAACCTCAAAGCACTGTATCAAATTCCAATGACAGAGGCGATGAACATTGTGAAGCATTGCCAGTTTATGGTAATGCCTCTAGAAGCTGAAGATACATCGTGTGGATTGATGACATTGTTTTGGGCAATGCTCTGCCGCAAAGCTTGCATTCCAACCCGCTCAATCGCCGTTGAAGAATATTTACCCGCAGAGTACGATGCACCCCGTGTCGAAGCAGGTGATGTGCAAGGCTGGATCAAGGCAATTAGAACCATGATTAGAGATGATGCTCGTCGCCAGCACTGCGAAGAAGTCGGCGTGAAGTTTGTCACTGAAGAGTGTTCTCATGAAGTGGCCCTTAAAGGCTGCCTTGAGATGTTTCGCAAAGAAGGAGTCAACGTCCACTATGATGCGGCTCTACGCCAAGCGGAAAGCAGTGTTGTGTAGTTTTCTTAGTACAAGCAACATTCCCATTCATAAATCATTTTTTTGACACGGCAGATATGTTTGGCTCATCGCAGTTGAAACAGTTACGACTGGTACATTAGGCAACCTTAGCTATTCGACAACTGATCAAGCATGTCACGATGCAAACCATCAAAGTTCTAATCACCGTAATTATTTCACCATTTATAGCGCCGAAGTTAAGGGAATCACGTCATGAATGTCAAGGTTAGGTAGTTCTCATGCAAACGTATCTGGTCACAGGCGGCACAGGATTTATTGGCTCTAACTTTATTCTCAGCGCGAGACGAGAAGGTTGGGCAACCATCATCAACTTAGACAAACTTACCTATGCAAGTCATCCTCAAACGTTAGTCGCGTTGTCTGACGATCCTGGCTATCAATTCGTGCAGGGAGATATTGGGGATAGTGACTTGGTTCGCACACTGCTCGACACTCATCAGCCCAGCGCCATTCTCAATTTTGCGGCTGAAAGCCATGTCGATCGCTCGATCGTAAGTCCCCACGACTTCATTCAAACGAATGTAGTTGGAACATTCAATCTGTTAGAAACGAGCAGAGTGTATTGGGAGCAACTTGCCGCAAAACAAAAAGATCAGTTTCGCTTTCTGCATGTTTCGACGGATGAAGTGTACGGGTCGCTCAATCCGACTGAGCCAGCCTTCCGAGAAGATACGCCCTACGCACCCAACAGTCCTTATGCTGCATCAAAAGCGGGCTCAGATCATTTAGTGAGGGCATATCACCACACCTATGGCTTGCCGACGCTTACTACTAATTGCTCAAACAATTATGGACCTCGGCAATTTCCCGAAAAACTCATCCCTCTAATTATTCTTAATGCGCTAGAAGGAAAACCATTACCGATTTACGGAGATGGGCAGAATGTGCGGGATTGGCTGTATGTGGAAGATCATTGCAATGCGATTCATCGTGTCTTGCAACACAGTTGTGTAGGTGAGACTTACAACATTGGTGGACGCAATGAGTTGACGAATCTAACCGTAGTGGAACAGATTTGCTCGATTTTGGATGAACTCGCTCCGAAACCTAACTTCAAGCATTCATCGCTCATCACCTTTATCAAAGATCGTCCGGGTCACGATCGCCGCTATGCGATCGATTGCAGCAAAATTCAGCGCGATTTAGGCTGGCAACCCAATGAAAGTTTTGAAAGTGGATTGCTCAAAACGGTGCAATGGTATCTCGATAACTCTAGCTGGGTTGAGCAAGCTCGTTCGGGAGCTTATCAAGCCTGGATGAAGCAGAACTATAGCGATCGTCCGGTTGAGTCATCGGTTGAGTCACGACGTTGAATTACCCAATTAAGAAATCACCCCATGAAGTGAGGAGCGAACGATGAAAGGAATTATTCTGGCAGGCGGTTCTGGCACTCGTCTCTACCCCCTGACTCAAGTGACGAGCAAACAACTGATGCTTGTCTATGACAAGCCGATGATTTACTACCCATTGTCAACTTTAATGTTAGCGGGCATTCGAGAGATCTTAATCATCTCAACCCCGGCTCATCGTCCTTTGTTTGAACAGCTTTTAGGAGATGGTAGCCAGTGGGGATTAGAGTTCAGTTATATCGAACAACCTAAGCCAGAAGGGTTGGCGCAAGCATTTATTTTAGGTCAAGACTTCATCGGTGATGAGCCGGTCTGTCTGGTACTCGGCGATAATCTGTTTTACGGTCATGGATTTGTTGACGTTTTGACGCGTGCGGCTCAACTTCAAGACGGAGCGCTAGTGTTTGGGTATCGAGTTGCAGAACCGCAGCACTATGGTGTCGTTGAGTTTAATGCCGCGGGTCAAGCAATCAGTTTAGAAGAAAAGCCGGTGCATCCTAAGTCAAATTACGCGGTTCCAGGCATTTATTTTTATGATGCGCAGGCGGCAGCGATCGCAGCGGCGCTTACCCCTTCACCTCGCGGTGAACTAGAAATTACAGACTTAAACCGCGTGTATTTAAACCGGGGCCAGCTTAACGTTGAATTGTTGGGTCGAGGGTATGCTTGGCTCGATACAGGAACCTATGAAGATTTACACCAAGCCTCAAGCTTCATCCAAATGCTGGAACATCGGCAAGGACTCAAGGTGGCGTGCGTGGAAGAAATTGCTTACCTTCAAGGTTACATCGATGCAGACCAGTTGTATCGGCTCGCTCAACCCCTGGCGAAAAGTACCTATGGCAAATATTTAATGAATGTACTCTCTATGGAGAACGATCCGGCAAATCGCTTGAGATCAGATAGCGTGATGATGAATCGCCTCGTTCCCCAATTAGTGAACAGCTGAGGACACATGAACGTTATTCCAACAGAAATTCCAGACGTACTGATTCTTGAACCACAAATCTTTGGCGATGAGCGAGGATTTTTCTATGAAAGCTACAACGAACGATCGTTTCTAGAGAAAGCGGGAATCACCTACCGTTTTGTGCAGGACAATCATTCTCGCTCGGCAAAGAATGTGCTGCGCGGGCTGCATTATCAAATTCAACAGCCCCAAGGCAAGCTCGTGAGAGCGGTGGTCGGTGAAATTTTTGATGTCGCAGTTGATTTGAGGAAACAATCTCGATTTTTTGGTCTATGGGTTGGGGTGAAATTGAGCGCTCAAACTAAGCAGCAGCTTTGGGTTCCAGCAGGATTTGCACATGGATTTGTCGTCGTTTCCGACTACGCGGAAGTGCTGTATAAGACTACAGATTTCTATGCTCCCGCTCATGAGCGCAGTCTGCGATGGGACGATCCGGACCTAGCGATCGCATGGCCATTGGAGGGTGAACCCGTACTGTCTCTCAAGGATCAGGCAGGCAAATGGCTCAGAGAAGCGGAGGTGTTTAATTGACATCCTCCTTAGCGCATTCGTCCGCAACTATTTAAGGGAAAAGAGAAGATGCAACCTATCTGTAATGTTGGAATCATTGGTACAGGTTTTATTGGCAAGGGAATCATGCTAGCCCTAGAGACGCAACCCGATCTCCAGGTCACTAAAGTGCTAACTCGAAGGAATCTGAATGATTGTCATGACTTTCCTAGAAAGAACTTGCTCACTGATTCTGTTGCTGACTTAATTGCTCATTGTGATCTAGTTGTCGAGTGTTCTGGCGATGCTATTTATGCAACGGATGTTCTAGATCAAGTCCTGGATGCTCATCTTCCTGTAGTAACGATGGACTCCGAACTACACGTGACAACAGGATCGTACTTAGCTAGAAAGGGAAAAATTACCGAGGCGGAAGGAGATCAGCCGGGATGCCTAGCAGCACTTAGAGAAAATGCAGTGCAGATGGGATTCAAGCCGCTTGTTTATGGCAACATCAAAGGCTTTCTCAATCTAATGCCAACGCTTGAGGACATGCAATATTGGTCGCAGAAACAAGGAATTAGTCTTGACCAAGTTGCCTCCTTTACTGACGGAACTAAAGTTCAAATTGAGCAAGCGTTTGTTGCCAATGGATTGGGCGCTGGTATATACCAACCTGGTTTGTTGGGAACCGTTGCTGAAGATATCCGTTCGGGTGGCAGTGTTTTGGCAGATGCGGCAAAGCGTCTAGGTCAACCCATCAGTGACTACATTCTTTCTCCTAAGTCGCCTGCCGGGGTATTTATTGTTGCAGAACACGAGGAGTCCCAAAAAGACTATTTGAGATACCTAAAAATGGGAGAAGGTCCATACTATACGTTGGTGCAGAATTTCCATCTTTGTCACTTAGAGGTTGCAAAAACAATTAGGAGAATTGTGAATGGGGGTGACGTTCTCCTAAATAACACGACCAATCCTCAAGCCGGAGTTGTAGCTGTCGCAAAACAATCGTTGGCTCCGGGAGATGTGATTAAGCGAGGCATCGGCAGCTTTGAAGTGAGAGGCATTGCAGTAAAGCTGGAAGATCATTGGAATAATGTTCCTATTGGTTTATTGAGCAATGCTGTAATCACTAAGCCAGTAGAACCAGGGCAAATTCTTAGCTTTGATGATGTAGAGCTTCAAGACAGTCTTGCATTAAACGCTTGGTTCAAAATCAGGGAGAGCTGTTCTGCGAGAAATGTAGAAGAAAAACAGCCTTCTTTAATAGCTTGATAGCAGCGTTCATCTAATTGCAGTAGGGAAGATCTCCTCCCTACTGCAATCAAGTAAGTAGATGGACAAAATAGTGTTTACAGCGTCCCAAAGTGAGTTAGGACGCTGTAAACACTAGACTTAATCGGAAATAGGCAGTAGTCGAAGCCAGACAACAAGAGGCTTTCA
>NZ_JCACCM010000198.1:29116-78765 GCF_059501405.1 Myxacorys sp. | reverse complement strand
CAGAAGTCGTGACGTAGAATGTGTCGATTTGCCTATTATGACCCCTGGCAAAAAAGTAGGGCTAATTCAGGGTCAAGGTAGAGAAATTAGACTGTCAGGAGTCGCGTTCTACTCTTGCTGATGAGTTTAATTGAGCATCTCAAGCAAATCGAAGATTATCGTGCTCCGCGTGGGCGACGCTACCCGCTCTGGCTAATGATCTTGCTGGCGATTCTTGGCACCATGAGCGAATGCTATGGCTATGCTGCGTTGGAAGACTTTTGTGTGCGGCACTATTGCACCCTGTGTCAGTGCTTTGGCATAGAAGTACCGCGCTTGCCGTCGGACTCAACGTTCCGCCGTCTGTTCGAGCAATTCGATTTTGAGCGGGTGGTGAGTGCGTTCAATGCCTGGTCAGGTGTGCAGATGCCGATAACGGAAGGAGACGGGTTGGCCATTGACGGCAAAAGCATCAAGGGCACATTGAGCCATTACCGAGCGTCATATCAGAACTTTGTCAATGTCGTGTCAGTGTACAGTCATCAGCACGGCGTAGTCGTCGCCCTCAAGCAGTTTGAGAACAAAGCAACCAGTGAGCTAAGCGTGGTGCAAACGTTGCTCGAAACTCTACAGGTGAGCGGTGTGGTGTTCACAATGGACGCCTTGCATGCCCAAAAAAACGATTGAGCGGATTGTGCAGCACGGCAATAACTACTTGGTCAGTGTCAAAGGCAATCAACCCAAGCTACTCAAAGCACTACAACAGATTAACCAACAGCAACGACCTCACTCTCATCATGACACCAGTGAACAAACGCGGAATCGGATTGTTCATCGCAGCGTGGGTGTGTTTGATGATGTTTCTGGAATTGATTCGCACTGGGCCAATGCTCGTAGTTTGATTGCGGTGCATCGAACTGGCACACGGAACGGTCAGCCGTTTGATCAGTGGAGTTATTACCTTAGTAGTCTAAGTGCCGATGCGATTGCCTTTGCAGTTGGCATTCGCCGCCATCGAGATATTGAAAATCGCTTGCACTGGGTTAAGGATGTGGTTTTTGGCGAGGATGCGGCTCGCTGTCCTCAGCACAATGCGGCAACCCTTTGGTCAATTATTCGCACGATTGTGATCAATCTCGTACGGAGTTCTGGTCATGCTTCGCTCACTAAAGCGCTGCGTCTTCTACGCCATGACATTCAAGCTCTCTTTCATCTCGTGACAACGAATTAGTCCTACTGCACTGAGGGAGCGAGAATTATCGAGCTGGAACAATCCAGCTCGATTCACTGCACAGAAGTCAAGTTATCAAGGTTCAGTTGAGCAGGGTTCTGCTCTCCTTCCCTCGCCGTTTTCCTTGAGCCAGTTGACTCATTTCAAACGAACGAATCGCACAGCCCAGAATTAGTCCTGCAAGTTCTTAGCGTTGGTTTTAGTCCGTTTGCTACGGGAACGCCATAACGAACAAACCATTCTGCTTGTAAATGTTTCTGGAGCCAGTCTGGAACCACAACTGTTAAGCTATTGAGCGCAGCACGAAAGGTTTCTCCTAACGTCTCTAGCCGATTCGTAAGCGATGACAAATACTCTGGTCGATTTGGACTGGTTCAAATTTGTCGTCTATGTTTAATATTGTCTCGCCTCCTCCTAAAAATAGATAACCATCTAGACGTAAATGCTGATGGACTTTTCGGAGAATTGACTTTTTTGTTTCTGTATCAAAGTAAATCAACACATTTCGTAGGAAGATAATATCTATAACAGGCAACGCCTTCCACTCATGAATTAAATTGAGTTGCTGAACGGTCACCATTTGGCGAAGAGTATCGCTAATCTGCCAGGTCTCCTGCTGTTTATGAAAGTACTTATCTCGAAGAGTGGAAGACAGTCCTCGATTGACCTCAAGTTGGCTGTAATAGCCTTGTTTCAATCGAGCTAGCGCTTTACCCGAGACATCACTGGCAATAAGTTGCAGGTTCCAATTTGCCAATTCTGGAAAATGTTCTTGAATTAAAATCGCAATGCTATAGGGTTCTTGTCCATAAGAACAACCAGCACACCAAATCGCCAGCGATCGCTCCTGCCGACGCTGTTGAATTAGATGCGGAAGCACTACAGTTTTCAAGGATTCAAAGGGATAGTGATCTCGGAAAAAGGAGGTTTCATTTGTCAGCATCGCTTCGACTGCTTGCACATGCAATGCTCCAAATGGAGTCCGTTTAAGTTGCTCAACAAGGTCGGCGATCGACGAAAACCCAGTCCGTTCTGCCACCGCTCCTAGATGCAGATCCGCCAGATATTTTTTCTCGGCACTGAGTACGACCGCAGACTGTTGCTGCACTAACCCACGAAGGTAGTCGAAGTCGAAGGGAGGTGAACTCATAGAAACTCTCGATGCACCGTGAGAGAAGTGCAGTCAACGCGACGCAAAATCTCGATAGACATCGCTTCTAATGGCACAACTGCATCTGCAAGCCCAGCATGCACCACAAATCCTGGCATCCCCCAGACCACGCTACTGGCTTCATCCTGCGCCAAGATTTGCCCTCCAACGTTACGAATTGATTCACAGCCGCGTAGCCCGTCCTGTCCCATTCCCGTTAGGATGATACCTAGAGATCGCGCCTTGTAATGTTGAGCAATCGATCGAAACAGCACGTCTACAGAAGGACGACAAAAATTCTCTGGAGGCGCTTGATGAGCTGTCAATTGCATCTGCGCTCCAGATTTCGTCACTTCTATATGATGATCACCGGGAGCAATCCAGATCATTCCAGGTGTTAGTGGTGCACCCGAATAAGCTTCTGCCACATGAAGTTGACACTTTGTTGCCAACCGCTCCGCCATCAGTTTTGTGAACATGGGTGGCATATGTTGCACAATCACGATTGGAATAGGAAATGTTTTAGGTAATTTAGGTAATAAGAGACCCAGAGCATTAGGTCCACCTGTAGAGACACCGATCGCGAGAATGTCGATCGTTGATTGATCAGAGCGAACTTGACGGAATGATTGAATTTTTGCTGGAGCTACTTTTGCTGAATCTACAACAGGTGACAGCGCTATCTTGGTGCCAAAAAATTTGATCTTAGGAAATAATGTTTTTTGAATATGTTGATTTGCGGCCTCAACGCTACCGAGTTGACTCGGTTTAGTCGCATAATCAGAGGCTCCTAAAGCCAGTGCGTCTAGAGTTGCGGCGGCTCCAGTATGCGTTTGAGTGCTGAACATAATGACTGGAAGGTCGGGATAGGATTGCCGAATGGCTGCTAAGGTCTCTAGACCATTCATGTCGGGCATCTCAACATCTAAAATCACCACATCTGGATTGACTTGCGGAATTTTAGCAAGAGCAACGCGTCCAGTTGCAGCCACACCCGCAACTTCAAAATTGGGATCAAGTGCGAGAAGTTTGCTTAAACGACTACGAACAACAACGGCATCATCAACAATAAGGACATGAATTTTAGACATTATTAAAATAGGAGGATGGGAGATTAAACCAGGTAAATTGGAACCTTTCTCCTAACTTTTAAAGGATTAATCCTGCGTGTAAGTGTCTCACACTTTACCGTGAACTAATCGAAGATACCTCTACCTAAAATTGGAACTTGCCCACAATCTTCTGCAGCTCAACTGCCATCCGCGCCAATTCTCCGGCTGCTTGAGATGTATTTCTGGCTCCAGAGGTGGTACTTTGAGTATTCTGTGCCACGATGCCAATGTTTTTCGCAATATCCGTCGCACCTTTAGCAGATTCTGCCACGCTGCGAGAGATCTCGCTTGTCGTTGCAGTTTGTTCTTCTACAGCACTTGCAATCGTGGTTTGAATATCACTAATTTGATTGATTACCCCAGTAATTTCTGTAATCGCTTGTACCGCTTCATTCGTGTCAGCTTGAATCGCTTCAATGCGTTGGCTAATATCTTCAGTGGCACTAGCAGTTTGTTTGGCAAGTTCTTTAACTTCGCTCGCGACGACCGCAAACCCTTTTCCAGCCTCTCCCGCACGAGCCGCTTCAATCGTGGCATTAAGGGCAAGTAGATTTGTTTGTTGAGCGATCGAGGTGATGACTTTGACGACTTTTCCAATATCAAGGCTGCTTTGACCAAGCTTATTGATTGTCACATTTGCTCTAACTGAGGTTGCCACAGCATTAGTGGCTATCTGTGCACCTTGCGCTGAATTTCTAGCAATTTCTCGGATAGTGGCAGTCATTTCTTCTACTGCCGTTGCTACTGTTGTGGCGTTTTGACTGACTTGTTCCGCGGAGGCTGAAGCTGAGGTTGCTTGCTCTGCGGTCTGAGAGGCATTATCCGTCATTTCGCTACTGACGGCAGTTAATTCTTCAGCGGAGGAAGCCACAGTTGCGGCAACTTCAGCCATTTGCCGGATGGAGTCTTGCACCGAAGTAATCATTTCGTTAAACGCGATCGCGACTTCCCCCAAGCTATTGTCTAGGGGAAGTCGCACCGAGAAGTCACCCAATTTTGCCGCGTTCAAAGCATCCAGTAAGGGCTGCAATTGTACTTTCAGTCCATTATTTGATTTCGCTGCCGTCTTACGCGACGTTGAAGTTTCGGTGACACTATCCATTTCCTGATCCTGATTCGCTACCATGAGATTTCCTTATTTAAGTTCAAGATTAGGGTTTTGTTTCCAACACCTTTGCTGGATCAAGAACGAGTAAGAACCCATTCGCCATCTTGTAAGCGCCCTGCAAAAACTGTCGGAGCGTTCCCTGGAGCGTTGCAGGAGAAGGTTCAAAATCATCATCGCCTAATTCTAAGATGTCATCTAATTGATCAACTTGTAGGCTTACGACCTCATCGCTGACACAAATGACGACGTTGTACTGAACCGAATCTGACCGCTGTTCAATTATTTCGGTATGGATGCCGAGACGACGCTTCAAATTGATTACCGCAATAATTTGACCTCGCAGATTAATTAAACCGCAAACATTAGACTCTGCTAGCGGAATACGAGTGGGAGTCTGGTGTCGAACGATTTCTTGCACCTGGTGGATCGGAATACCGAAGTGTGTGTTGTTGAGATAGAACGTGCAAAACTGTTGTGCCATAATAATTAACCGACTTGCCGTAAAAGATGTGGATTGACCATTTCTACGATCGCGTCGATATCTAATATCTCCGTAACTTGGTCTTGAATACTAGCGCAAAAGCTTATTCCTGGGCGGGTCGCTCCTCCTTTGAAGCTCAAAGAATCCTCAACGATGTCAAGGACGCGATCAACGATAAGCCCAACGCTACAGCTCGCACTCAAGGCCACTACAACAACAGATAACTCTTCTCGCTCAGGCATGCTGCTGCCGAAAACCTGATGTAAATCAATCAAGGGCAAAATGCGATCGCGGTATTTTACTAAGCTTTGATTCCCGACTTGCTCAATGTTGGATGGTAAAAAGGTTTCTAATCGGACTGCCGCCAGCATCGGAATGCCCATCCGCGATCGCTGCGGTCCTTCAACCAACAAAATTGACTGTTGGTCTAGCTCGTCAGTCGCGATCTCAGGCGTGTTCGCTGAAAGACGCTTTTGAAATTGAGCAATCACGCTAGACTGATGTGCCAATCCCACTGCATCTAAAATCAAAGCGATTTGTCCATCTCCTAAAATGGTTGCTCCTGTATAAACTGCTAGCTCTTTAAGCTGTTTTCCTAGCGGTTTCACTACAATTTCTTGAACATCATCGATCGCATCTACTACGACACCAAACTGATACTCATCTACTTGAATAACGACGATATAGACGACCTCAGACGTTGCCACTTCGTCGGTTAATTGCAAAACCAAATTGAGATAGACCAACGGTAATAATGTCTCTCGAAGTCGGTAAACAGGCACATTATAGAGAGTTTCAATCTGAGAAGTCTGCTGACCTTCTAGACGAACTAACTCTTGAATGTTTGTATAAGCGATCGCAAATCGTTGGTTGCCGCTCGAAATTAGTAACGCAGAGACGATGGCTAAGGTCAGTGGAATTTTAATCCGAAACGTAGTACCAACATTAACTTGGCTGCGGACATCAATCGTACCATTGACGAGTTCTAGATTTGAGCGCACTACATCCATCCCGACTCCGCGACCCGATAGATGCGTCACGTGTTCTGCGGTAGAAAAACCAGGCAGAAACATCAGATCAAATGCTTCTCGATCGCTCAACGCTTCGGCTTGAGGAGAACTCAGCATTCCTAGCTGCTGCGCTCGCTGCTTCAACTGTTCGGGATTGATGCCATTTCCATCATCACTGATTTCTAGATTAACTTTGCCCTGTTCATGGAAGGCTCTAATGCTTAATCGCCCTTTAGCAGGCTTCCCTTGAGCGGCCCGAACGTCAGTTGATTCTATGCCGTGATCGACGCAATTGCGAATTAGATGAGTCAGCGGATCTTTAATGTGCTCAATCAGGCTACGATCTAACTCCGTTTCTGCGCCTTCAATGTGAATTTGAACTTGTTTGTGATGGACGATCGCTAAGTCTCTCACCACCCGCGGAAACTTTTGAAAAATAGTCCCCATCGGCTGCAGCCGGGTTCTCATGATTTCTTCTTGCAGGTCGTTGGTGATGATGTTTAAGCGCTGACAAACCTTAGCAAACGAAGAATTGTCAAGCACATCCGAAAAACTGACGACTTGATTGCGAGCAAGTACAAGCTCTTCAACTAGGGTCATCACCCGATCAAGCAACGCAACATTGACTCTAATCGTTGATGCCGTAGCTTCACTGCTTTCTGAAGAATCTAACTTATGGTGCACTAGTGAGTTAGAGGATTGCGTTGATGAATTATTATGAACGGATTCTAGCGTCCTAATTAAAGTTGAATAATCGGTTCCAGTTTCTTTGCCCGTCGCTTCAATTCCACGAAGCAATTGACGAACCTCGTCTGCGACCTGGAGCAATGCAGAAGTAATTTCCGGCGTGATCTCGACTGACTCATCGCGCAACTTACCCAATAAACTCTCACCCGCGTGAGCGATCGATTCTAGTTTCGGGAAAGGTAAGAAGCCACAATTCCCCTTGATCGTATGCAGAGATCGATAAAGGCGAGTTAGAACGTCTCGGTCAGCGGGCGTTTCTTCTAGAACTAGAATGTCCCGCTCAATGCGGTCAAGGTTATCGTAACTCTCAACTAGAAATGCCTGAATATCCTCATCATCGATTGCGGTCGACATGTTTCGCCCAACAACTAGTTGACAGCTTCAGCTGATATCCTACGAAGGTTGTCTTTAGTCAAGAATCTATCTTAAGACAGAGGTTATAGTTTTGATTGTGCTGAAGAGTAATGATGATTACGTAAGCAGCGATTATGATGTGTCCAACCTGCAACTCTACACAGGCTTGCAAAAATGGGTATCGTAAGGGAGTACAAGCCTATCGATGTAAACGGTGTAGGCGACAGTTCCTTGAGTCGTACCAGAAACCGCGTTACTCAGATGCAACAAAGCAACGCTGCCTCGAGCTCTACTTTGGTGGAATGGGAGTGAAAGCGATAGAACGGGCGACTCATATTCATCACACAACGGTTTTGCATTGGATTCGACAAGTAGACCTTAATGCTCTCGGCCTTGAACTCTTGCTCGAGCCTAAGTTAGTACCGAACAGATCACAATCGACAGAACATCCCTACTTATCAAGTGAAAGATGGCTACGGTTTTAATTATTGATGATGCAGCCTTCACTCGTAGGATGCTACGCAAGTACTTGCAAGTGGATGGTTATGAGATTTTAGAAGCCACAAACGGACAAGAGGGTTTGGAAATGATTAGAAGTCATAAGCCAGGCTGCGTACTCACAGATTTGCTGATGCCAGATGTGGATGGATTCAAGTTTCTAGAGATTCTTCAGCAGGAGGGGTTAAAGATTCCAGCTATTATTGTCTCAGCAGATATTCAAGACTCTTCTCGTCAGCAGGGAAGGGAACTCGGCGCAGTCGGCTTTATCAATAAACCAGCGAAAGAGGATGAGGTACGGCAAGCCGTGCGGCAAATTTTTGAGTGAATAAAGGGTTCCGTCGATGAGATCACTTTCTGCTGACCAACTAGACGCGCTGCAGGAGTTCATCAACATTGGGGTTGGACGCGCTGCAGGCATTCTCAATGAGATGACAGATTGCCGCATCTTGTTGAAAATTCCACTGATTGAAGTGTTTGATATTGCTCAGTTACAGCAGAAGTTAAAGGAACGCTTTAATAGTGGCTACTTTTCAACCGTTCGACTAGGATTTGCAGGGCAATTTAGTGGCACTGCCGAACTCCTGTTTCCCACAGAAAGCGCGTCCACGTTGATCTCGGTCTTAACGGGTGAAGCTCCTGATTCTCCTGATCTTGATGCCGTTAAGATCGGCACACTCAGCGAAATCGGTAACATTGTGATCAATGGAGTGATGGGATCAATTAGTAATCTGCTGAGTCAACATTTGCGCTATGCGATTCCCATCTATTTAGAAGATACGATTCAAAATCTTTTGTTGCACAATCAACGCGGTCATAATGCGACTGTTTTTCTACTCGCTCAAACTCGTTTTGAGATCAAGCAGCTTAAAGTTATTGGCGATATCATATTGATTTTTGAAGTAAGTTCTTTTGATGCGCTGATTGAAGCTATAGATCGAGAACTAGGGGTACCCTCATGACTCGCTCTACAGATGAGCTACAGAGCGCTCAAGCCCAATTTGCGTTGCTCGATCAAATTCCCTTGGGCAACTGTGTGCTGCGAGCAGATTATGCCGTGCTGTTTTGGAATAGTTGTCTAGAAGAATGGACGAAAATCCCTAAACAAGACATTTTAGGCAAATCGATCACTGAGTTTTTTTCACACTTTGGTCAGCCGACCTATGTCCACCGATTCCAGCAAATTTTTCAAGGCGGAGTGCCGACGATCTTCTCATCGCAGTTCCACAAGCACTTGATTCCAGCTCCTTTGCCGCAGGGCGGGAACCGCATTCAACATACCACTGTCACAGCGATCGCGGCACCGGAGGGCGATGAGTTCTACGCCTTGTTATCAATTCAAGATGTCACCGATTTGACGACTCAGGCTCAAGGCTATCGGAAAATGCGCGACCAAGCGATTGCAGAGTCTGAAGAACGTCGCCGCGCTCAAGAAGAGGCTGAGGCTGCAAACCGTGTGAAGGACGAGTTTCTAGCAGTGGTGTCTCACGAACTCCGCACGCCGCTCAATCCTATTCTAGGGTGGGCAAGACTATTACAGAGCGGCAAAGTCAGCCCAGCAGCAGTTAACAATGCCCTCGCGACGATTGAGCGTAATGCTCAACTGCAAGCTCAACTGATCGATGATTTGCTGGATGTCTCTCGCATCCTAAGCGGTAAGCTCCATCTTGACTGGCAAACTATTAATTTGTCGTTTGTCGTTCACGCTGCTTTAGAAACTGTTCATCTCGCAGCGGAAGCGAAATCCCTCAGCATTCAACTGCACATCGAAGAACCGATTGCTGCTATTAAAGGCGATCCCACTCGGTTGCAGCAGGTGGTCTGGAATTTACTCTCAAATGCCGTTAAGTTCACGCCTGAGAACGGACGGATTGAAATCTATCTCGATACCACAGGAGTAGAAGTTCAACTGCGAATCAGCGACACTGGAAAAGGCATTCCATCTGACTTTATCCCCTATGTTTTCGATTCCTTTCGCCAAGCTGACAGCACTACTACCCGCGCGATCGGAGGACTCGGACTCGGACTCTCGATCACCCGCCACTTAGTTGAGCTGCACGGCGGAACGTTAAAGGTCGCTAGTCCCGGAGAGAACCAAGGCTCAACCTTTACCCTCAGGCTGCCCATTCCTAAAGAAGCTTACTCTGAAGTAGTAATTGCCTCTGGAGCGAGTGTTGATTCCGATATCTTAACCCTTGAAGGGGCTCACGTTTTGGTAGTCGATGATGATACTGATACACGTACATTTCTCGCATTTCTACTACAAGGGTATGGGGCAGAGGTGACGTTAGCAGCTTCAGCAGTCGATGCGATCGTAGCGCTTAAACACATCCATCCCGATATTTTACTCAGTGATTTAGGAATGCCTGATGTCGATGGCTATATGCTGATTCAGCAAGTGAGATTGCTACCTGAGTTTGAGCATCTACCGGCGATCGCGCTGACTGCTTATGCGGCAGAAACAACTCAGCAGCAAGTCTTAGCAGCTGGATTTCAAAAACATATTGCTAAGCCCGCCGACCCAACAATGCTAGTTGTTGCGATTGCTGAACAAGTTTTTGGAAGTTCTAGAATGCGTTCTGACACACGCCAGAGTGCTGGCTTTTGCCAGGAATCTGTGGCGTAGCAGGTTTGTAAAATATGGCTAATTTATAATCGCTTCAACCCTTCCCTTGGTTAACTGCCGCACCCCGCAGAAGTTCTGGGGCGCAAAAGTACTGGAATTGCCGCACTCAAATTTGCGGCAATTTTTGATTGGTCGGAACTTCTGCGGAGAGTGCAGTTAACTCAGGATGAATAGACGGACATTAGGCAACGTTAAACTTCAAGACAGTTGAGTTAAAGCGAACTAAAGCCTTGTTGATCACAAAGACAAAAAGCTCCCACACCCGTGGAAGCTAGATAGGATGTACACTGCAAACGGCAGAAATTCAGGAATCGGAATGCCGTTAAACGGTCAGCATTGTTGCTCGATCGACTAAGGCAGACCATGTTTCCGGGTCGATAATGCCCGTTTGAGCTAGCTGTGCTGCCGCTTGTATTTTCATCACGGCTTGTTCGGTCAGCGCTCCAAACACGCTGTCGATCGCCCCTTGATACAGCTTGGCATCGCGCAGCACTTGCTGAACCCGTTTCACTAATGGGCCAGTGCTGCCGCGACGTAGCAGGGGCTTTTCGATCAGATCTCGGTTGCACAACACTCGCTAAGTGTTGACTCCCACAGCCCCATCCTGCACTAAGAAGTAACGATATTGAATGATTTTGGCTGCCTGTTCGGTGCGTGCCCCAAAGACGCCATCGACGCCCAGTTGCTGGCGTGCCCCGAAGTAAACATTCAACTGTTCCTGTAGGCGTTTGACCTCCGTTCCCGTGGAGCCTTTCTGAAGCAAGGGTTGGCTGAGGCAAACATTCGTGGTGACCATGATAAATTCTCCTTGATGAATAGAGCGGGAATAACAATAGATAAGGATTGAGAGCGTAGAGAACTGGGGAAAGCACCTGTCAGGGAGCGAGGAATAGCGCTCGTGAAGCGGTGCTGTACTGGCGTTGTGCTTTCCCGACATCGCGAGAACTGATTAACAGCCAACGGATTCGGCTCGAACACCTTGACCCCGAACGAGGTCATAGAGTTTTTGGCGCACCGGCAGCGCCGCAAACCCCTTGGCAGGAGAGAAGCCATAGCGCCCTTGGAAAGTGGTGACCGCAGCGGTGGTTCTCGGTCCATAAAGTGGTTGACTTGTGGGCAGGTTGGCATTGACGACTCGATTTAAGTGGTCTTGCAAAATCCGCATCGCTTGTTCTGCTTTGGCCAAGGTCCTGGGTCCTGCAATGCCATCGACTTTCAGTTTGTAATACGCTTGGAATTCTTTAATCGCCTCGGTGGTAACCCAATCGACCATCGGGCTATTATCGTCAGAAATCGGAGAGGTAAGTTCTCCTTCGGGCGGATAGAGGAAACCAAAGCTCTGGAGAATGCTGCGAAATTGGGCGTTGTTGTATGGCATGATCGTGCTCATTGATGAGTGATTGAATGGTATTGGGCTTAACGGTGGAAGATTCTCGATTGCTTGTGCTCCCGGTGCATCCCGCTTTGTTTCTCGACATCATCACTCTAGGGCTCACGTCCCATGGGCATCGATAACGGTAAATTGAGGAAAGTTATGGACTCCATTAAGGTTTAGAAGTTACGGAAGTCTCAGATCAGGGAGTAACCTCGTCTGCGTCAGGGTGGAGGACAAGCATGAGGAGTGGTTACAGCAAGCTCCGTCTTCCCATAAAAGTTCTGCACTGGAATCACTAAGGCGGGCGGGCTGAGTTGCAAAAGTTATCTGCGTCGGGTGAGCTGGGTTGTTCGCCCTACATTCACTGGTCGAATCTCGGTTCACTGCACCATCGAACTTCTGCGATGTCTGCAGAAGTGCATCTGATTCTCAAGGCTCTTAGCAATTGACTAGAACGGGAAATCAGTCGTTTCGGGCTATAACTAGACGGTTATACAGTCTAAAATTAGTCCTGAAAGTTCTTAGCGTAGTTTTAGTCCGGTTGCTACGGGAACGCCTAATACAGGTATTTTAACGACTCGGTTTCAAAGAATGGCATGCCAAATCTGACCCGCTCTCAACTACTGCACTACGGCATAGCTGCACTCAGCGTTTTGCTTGCAACACTGCTGATGCTTCTGCTAGACCCGCTGCTTGCCATGACTCAAAGTCCTTTCCTGCTGTTCTTTGGTGCTGTAATGATCAGTGCTTGGTCAGGTGGCTTGGCTCCGGGACTGTTTGCAACTGCTTTGTCGGGTTGCATCAGTACCTACTACTTTATTTCTCCTATTCATTCTTTGTCTCTTAATTGGGTGAGCGGTTCGCGATTGAGTTTATTTCTACTAGAGGGCGCATTGATCAGTCTTCTATGTAATGAACTCCGAGTTGCAAAACGTCGAGTGGAGCGCACGTTGTCCAATCTGAGGTTCAGCGAGGAACAGTATCGGCAAGTGGTCATTCAGACCCAAGAACAGGCAAATACGCTGAATGCAATTTTTGCAACTTCCGTCGATCATATCTACGTTTTTGATCAAGAGGGACGATATCGCTACGTCAGCGATAAGGGCGCTCAGGTGCTGGGTTTTCAAGCTATTGATTTAATTGGAAAAACTTGGCGAGACATTGGGTTACCCGCCGATTTAATGGAAAAGGTGGACGCTCAGCGAGAAACCGTGATGTCTACGGGGCGATCGCTGAAAGGCGAGACCGATTTTGTGACCGATAAAGGAGTGCTGTCTTACGAATACATTCTCACCCCCTTGAGTACCGATCAATCCCCGAAGTCTGTGGTGGTCATTTCTCGCGATATTACCGAGCGAAAGCAAGCAGAAGCCGAGCGAAACCAATTGATGATGAGAGAGCAAGCCGCCCGCTCAGAAGCGGAGGTTCAGCGGAACCGCCTTCATTCACTCCTGCTTCAAGCTCCAGCGTTCATCTGTACCCAGTTCGGTCCTAATCACGTTTTCGAGTTTGCCAATCCTCTCTATTGTCAACTCGTAGGGAACCGAGAACTGATTGGGCGCACAGCCCGAGAAGCCTTTCCTGAACTGGAGGACCAAGGGATTTATGAACTCTTGGATCACGTGTTTGTAACAGGGCAGCCGTTTGTCGGCAATGAGATTGCTGCCCACCTTGACCGACAAGGGAATGGAACGACCGAAGAGGGATTTTTTAACTTTATCTACCAGCCGATCTTTGACATTGATGGCGCAGTAGAAGGGGTAATTACCTTTGGCTTTGAAGTGACTGAGCAGGTTGTAGCACGCCGACAAGCTGAAGCTTTAGCAGAAAATCTGAGATCTCAACAAATTGAGCTAATAAAAAGCGAAGCTCGGTTCAGCCGCTTGGTTGAAGCGAACATTATCGGTGTGCTCTTAGCAGGTCCCAATGGCACAGTAATAGAGGCAAATGACGCGTTCCTCAAAATGGTCGGTTATAGCCGCGAGGATTTGCACAATCGCGCGCTGAGCTGGACTGAAATGACCCCACCAGAGTACATCCAGCAGGACGAACAAGTGTTACAGGAACTTGCTAGCTCCGGAAGCTGTGCACCGTTTGAGAAAGAATACCTTCGCAAAGATGGCAGCCGAGTTCCCATTCTGCTAGGAGCTGCACAGCTTGAAAGCGACGAACTCGCTTGGGTTTGCTTTGTTTTAGACTTAACCGAAAGTAAGAGGATTGAGGCTTTGCTACGTCAACAAGCTGAGGAATTATCCCGCGCCAGTCGACTCAAAGATGAGTTTCTCGCCACCATCTCCCATGAATTGCGAACTCCACTGAATGCCATGTTGGGATGGGCCACGATGTTGCGCTCTAAACAGCTTGATGAAGCCACTACAACTCGGGCGATCGCGACAATCGAGCGCAATGCTAGAGCACAGAATCAACTCATTGACGACCTACTGGATGTTTCTCGAATTATTACTGGCAAGTTGCGCTTAAATGTTCGTCCAGTCATCCTAGTTTCGGTCATTGAGGCAGCGATCGATTCTATTCGCCCTGCCGCAGAAGCAAAAAACATTCGCCTTCAAAGTCTCTTAGACCCCGCAGCAGGCCCTGTTTCTGGCGATCCCGACCGCCTTCAACAGGTATTCTGGAACTTGCTCTCTAATGCCGTGAAGTTTACTCCCAAAGGCGGTCGAGTTCAAATTCGACTAGAACGAATTAATTCCCATGTGGAAGTGACGGTGAGTGACACTGGGCAGGGAATTAGTCCGGAGTTTTTACCTTACGTTTTTGAACGCTTGCAGCAAGCAGATAGTACAACCACCAGAGCCCACGGCGGACTCGGGCTAGGTCTGTCGATCGTTCGTCATTTGGTGGAGCTGCATGGTGGAAGCGTTCATGCCGTCAGTCCCAATGAACAACAAGGCGCTACCTTCATGGTCAATCTTCCCGTTACCATCTTTCGCTCGGAATCGACAGGCCTTGAACGGATACACCCTACGGTCAGTGATACAGCCCCTTTGACTGATGCACCGAGATTGGATGGCTTAAAAGTTTTGATCGTAGATGATGAAACAGATGCTCAAGAACTGCTTGCGACTCTTTTGAGGCAACGGGGGGCGGTGGTCACAACAGCGGCATCGGCGAGGGAGGCTTTAGCATTCATGACTCAAAGCACCGTTGATCAAAAACCTGATGTATTGGTCAGCGACATTGGGATGCCCGGTGAAGATGGGTACACCCTGATTCGTCAAGTTCGAGCCTTAGCGCCAGAACAGGAAGGTAGGATTCCTGCGATCGCCCTGACTGCCTATGCTCGCACAGAAGACCGCATCAAAGCATTAGCTTCAGGGTTCCAGTCCCACGTCCCCAAGCCAGTTGAACCAACTGAGTTTATTACGGTAGTAGCAAACTTGGTCGAGCGCTTGTAAGCGTCCATGAGTTGCCTGGTCGGGGTAGAGCAGTTTTAGAACAACTTAATAACTTGAAAATTCCACCATAAAAGCGTTACAGGCATTTAACGTTTGCACAAAAGGCTGTTCTATTGGTTTAGAACCAGTAATAGAACATTCCTGCTTAGAGCAAGCCGTTGAAAGCGCTTGTTAGCGAACTTTATTGAGTAAAAGATTTCAAATTTTTTCGGCTACGTAGGCCAAACAACCTCAATGGACATAAACAAGCGTAATGAACTGTTTGGAAAACCAAAACTGGCCACTGCTGGGTACAAATTGATTTAATCCATATGTGCCAGTTAGTTTCCAACTTTATTCTTTAGGTTCCAACTTTATTCTCCTTTTACAACATGTGAGTCGATAAAAAAGTTAAACAATTTCATCGCCTAAAAGTACTGATTTTCCGTTTGGTCACAGACTTACTAAAAAATAAAGTTAAACAATCTCTTGCTGAAAGCTAAGTTTTGAAATAAGAAATCATGGACTTTTGCAATAAAAAAGTTAAACAATTCCTGAAACTCTTCATAGGAAGCAGTTTGGCAAATTCTTAAATAGCAAATAGTTCATGAATTGTGGAAAGTTGTAGCATCCATTGGCGGAGAAGAATTTTTGCATTATCAAAATAACTCTAGTCATCTTAGTTCCACCAGTAAACACCAATCGGCAGTGGAGCAGGGTATCTTCCTAATAAATTAAGGTCATCATCTCATGGTGAATATCACGCACCTCGCCATCCTGCCACCGCTCCAACCGCCGCTGCGAGAATGAACCAGATTAGCGGGGGAGAACGTCGTCTAAACGCAGTTGGAGATGGGGCAGCAAAGGAGATGTGATCGCTTGTCCGAGGCGGTATTGTTGCTGGGTATATTCTTCGCCCACTAGCCGACAGACGGTGAAAGTGGGTTGTTTGGGTTTGCCAATAAAAGCGGTACCGCCTAAGCCACGATAGTCGACAATCCAATATTCGAGGCAGAGCGGTGTAAGTCCAGTGCGATTGACAAAAAGCTGTCAAACTCCCTCTGGGTTCATGTTTCTGCCCTGGATGCCCTCAATCCCCTGCTCCGGCTCTATGAAGGTTGCGCTTCTCGCACGATCGGTTGCCCAGAAGAAGCAACCCTGGTCAAGTTCCATTCCCCTGTTGCTGGCGGCAGTGTTCTAGAAGGGGGAGCAGGAAACATTCAGTTTTACCTGATCCTCTGCCTGTAGCGATTAGGGTGGATTGGTAATAGGGTGGAGATAACCGTTGAAAAGCGCGTTTCTGGTGTAGATGAGGAGTGAAATTGAGGGGAATTTCGCGAAAGGGAGGGCGATGAAGCTTGTGCAGCACTATTGAAGGATACCCAAATGTAAGGTAGTGTCTCCCCAAAACAGTTCAGCTTGTGAGAAAGCGTAGTATTTCCATTGTGGTAACTGTAGCTTGTATATCTAGGCATATTGGTTTGACCAGATGATAGAGGAATGTAGAAGTTCCTCATAACTCCCATTCATCTTTTTTGAGCTATGGGCTTCTAAGCTATTATGAATAGGGTTTTCGAGACCCTTTAGAAAGTTCCACTTCCCTTTTGATTTGTGCCATCATCACGACTAAACCCACAGCAAGCCCGAGAAAAACTCGCAAAATTGGCTCAGGAGACGCAGACAGTTGAACCGAAACTCGCGCAGAAGCTTGTTGTCTTAACGAAATGGATCAAGGACAAGAAAGATGGGCTGCTGACGAGTAAGCCCTATGTTTTAGATCTCCTTGGAGAAATGATTTTGGATGCGGGGCTTTGGCTCGCTCTCAAGCCTTTAAGCCAGGAGGATAGACAAAAGCTTTACTTGAACCTAAATTTTTCAGTCACACAGCAATATTGGATAGAAATTTTATTCCCGCGATGGTTTAATGACGAAGACCCGAAGTTTCCCACTTGGCGGCGGGAAGTGATGAACGGGAATTTTAAGAGGGATGATGAGCAGATGCTGAGAGACATTTCAAGCGAAATGGGGAAGCGAAGGGGTAGTTTTCTATGGAAACACTTGCTTGATCTGTCAATGGCAACAGACCTGTTGGCATCTGGACAAAAGGAGACAGTCCTGTGTGTTCAGTTGACAACACTCTCAGAGGCTTATCTTGATGGCAAGAAACAGCGCTGGGAAGAGACTTTGACATACTGGAGCATTGAGCGGGGGTTACTCCTCAGCTATAACCCTGCTGAAAAAGCCCTTGTATCCCAGCTTGTTACAGCTATTTTGAAATATAGTGATACACCAACAGCTCCTTGTTATACTGTTGTTACAGCTTTTAAGGGGTTTGACTTCAGGAAGCCATGACTAGCGAAGATAACATTTTTAGTTTTGGCGATAGTTCTGACCCTATGCAACAAGCTAGGGAAGCTTTGCGTGCTGTTCAACATTATCAGCAGGATTGGCAGGAGGAAGGAGTCAATCGAGTTTATAAGTATTTTGATGATGTTGAAGGTGATTGGCTTGAAGAATTTGAGCCAATCCTTGTGAATGGTTCAGCAGAATACAAATCTAGAGTTACAGTATCTGCCATTTGTGAGCAACTTAGATCTTTAGGGCTGTCTACTTCCTTTATTAAAAATATGGCTTTTCCATCATGGTGGAAGAGTGAGCTTGAAAGTGACGAGGGGGCAATCTCTCAGCTTTTAAACTCTTTATCTCGTAGATTGTTTCTGAAAGTTAATTTTTCTCAGAATTCAGATTTATCTCTAGCATTTCTGCCGATTCCTGCAACAAAGTTCAAACTACAGAAAAGCCAAGAAGACCCACAGCTTTTCAGCTATTTGGCGAGGAGTATTGCAAATGCTGTTTCCTCAACTATTGAACAGGCTTATTTTTCTATTCCTTCTGAGGCGCTGTCTATTAGACAATCGATACTGCAAAGAGAATCCAGTGTAAATTTGGATAGTTTGCTTGATTTTTGCTGGGGAGTTGGCATTCCAGTGGTTCATTTTGACAAGCAACCCGATGGGCATGTCAAATCGGATGGTTTAGTTGTTATGTCTGGAAGACGACCCGTTATTCTAATTGGTTCTTCCCGTAAGCAATCTGCTTGGCTACTTTTTATATTGGCTCACGAATTGGGACATATTGCGAAAGGGCATCTTCAAGAAGGCATTTTGGTAGATGAATCCTTTCTGCGTGGTGTGAATGATGATGAAGAGGACACTGCCAATCAATTTGCTGCTCAGCTTTTATTTGGAGATGTCCCTCTTCAATGGGCTGCAAATCTTAATAAAAATCGGTTACTAGCAAAGGCTAGATGTTTAAGTGAGGAGCACAATCTTGATTCTGGTGCTCTTATCCTTAACTATGGTTGGCAGACGAAGAATTGGGGATGTGCTGTAGCAGCCTTGAACTTGCTAGAGCCTACTGCTAAGGCTCCAGCTCGAATCAATGCCTACTACCAGCGTCACTTAGTCAGTATTGATGAAGATAGGCGAGATTACCTTCAACAAGTGGATGTTTTAGCCGCCTGATAAAGTCTTTAGACTGTCTGGGTAGTGCGGTAGTCTTCGACCCAATCTCACTTCTCAAAGGGAACCTGATAAACAATGGTAGGTCATGCTCTAAAGAAGTGTGGGATAAGTAACGAAATCTGCCCAAGCCCAAGACATATCCGTTAATCCCGCTCGCTGTGCTGCTGTCGTTCCCAACTGCCAATGCTGCCAAATCCAATTGAAGTAACTGACCACCAACCGCACCGTCACCTCCGTTTGCTGCTAAATGTTGCCAAACTTGTTTTGTCGTCGATGCCAGCGTCCGGTTTGTTGTCGCAAAATTCCATTGATGCGCTTATTTCGTTGCGTCAATGTCTTACCAATGTAGTGGTCCACCTGTGCACCGAACACTCGCTGATACCCGCCTATTAGACGACAGCTACAATTGGCTCTTCCGAGCTTTTGGTGAAGCTGAGAAAACGATTGCTGCACTACGTTGAGCTTGCCGTTATGCAGTCATAATGAAGCGCTTCGCGAGTAGCTCTAAGCCGGCTCTGCCGTACATCTGTCGCTTCAGCAGCTTCAACTTGTTGTTCAAGCCTTCGACAGGGCCGTTGCTAAACTCTGTCATTAGGCTAGCTTTGACCGCAGCATAGTCATCAAATAACCCTTTGGCAAACGTTTGCAAAGGTTTGAGAGCACAGCTTGCTGCCTTTAGCAGCCAGTCATCGAACGCGCCTGCCTGCCGTTGTCTTAACAGTTGCAAGAACTCATCAGCTACCTCAACCAACAGCGTCAAGTCCGGATGCTGCTGCATAACCCGCTCTAGTAGATCAGTCTCTTCTGCCTGACGATTTTCTGGATTGAGTCCGACCAAGTAGGCGGCTTGACGTGGGGTGAAGGGTGGCGACTGCGGGTCAAGGACTTTGGGCAACGCCTGAGCAACCTTAATCCTAACGGGTGGTAGACCCTGTACTTTGCGCAGTCCACTAATGTAGCGTTGTAGGGTACGAAGAGAGCCTTCAAAGCCGCAAGGTTTGAGCAATTTCATCAGGATGCCAGGCTCTCTAATACCCGAGTTCCACCAGTTCAAAAGCTGTGGCTTGTATGGATCGAGTAGACTGCGCCCGAAAGTGGGACGGCGAGCGGGTATCTCGGGAAAATCTGGCAAGCTACTGTAGCGTTCAACGCTCTTGAGGCTAACGCCTAACTTCTGAGCAATCGCGGTTTGAGTCCATCCCTGTGCCCGGAAGGATTTGATCGTCTTCTGGTGTTCTATTTTTCGTTGCTGGTTCTGTCGTATTTGTTGCTGCGACTTCTCCGCGGCGGTTGGCTGTGGGACAGCCACGACGGTTTCTTCAGGAGCGTCTGCGACGGTGGCTTGATGCTGCGATTGTTCAGCCGCTTTTAGCTCACTGCGGTAGCTCCCAAAAGCTTGCTCTAAGGTTTCACTCAAGTTCTTGACCAAGTGAAAGCGATCTGCAACTTGTCTGGACTCAGGTGCGCCTTCGGTCATCGCACTTTTATAGGTTTTGGAGCGGTCGCGTGAGAGCACTTCTATACCAGGGTGAGCCTGTAGCCACTCGATCAAGGTTTTTGCCTTACGGTCTGCCAGTAAGGCAATCGGTTGATGCGTTTCCAGATTAACCAAGATAGTGCCGTAATTGTGGCCTTTGCGGAAGGCAAAGTCATCGACGCCCAATACCTTGGGGGTTGTAAAGTCTGGCAGTGGCAGTCGCTGAAGATGGTTCAGCAGGGTACTGCCGCAGATCGCATAACCCAGGCAATTGCCTAATCGAGCACCTGCGGCACCCGCCAGCGCTAAGCCGATTGACTGTAACCGCTGTATCAATCGCACGATCTTTCTCCCCCAAGGGGCGGCCACTTGAGGCAGCCGCTCTGTAAAGATGCGGCGGCGGCACTCAGAGTTTGGACAGAAAAACTTACACACTTGAAGAATGAGTCTAAGCCTGAAATGGACGCAGGGTAGGTCAGCTAGCGTTCGCTCATAGTGGCTATGTATACGGTGAGTCAGACCACCGCACAGCGGACAGGGAACTATCGTTTGCGTAGAGGAAAGATTCAGCAAGAGGCAATCGCCTGACTCAATGGCGTAGCTTTCCAAACGTAGCAGACTAGTACTGGGCAACAGAGCTTGAAGGAATTCCATGGGCAGATCACTGAAAGGGGTGATCTATAGTTTCCTCCCTACTTCTCGGCTTCACCAAAAGCTCGGAAGAGCCGGAAATAGCTGTCGTCTAACACCCGCCCCAACCATCGGTATCCCACTCACAACACGCTGTTTTGCCTTCGGTACTGACGGTTTTGGGACTCAATACTGGTCAATGCTTCCAGATTCTTGAAGAGCACAATAATTGGATAAATTCTATTGCTTTTAGTCCTGATGGTTCAGTGTTTGCAAGCGGTGATATTGGTCAAACAATAAAGTTATGAGATATGAGAACATTTCAGTGTCTCAGAACTCTGCAAGGAGACAGCCGAGGAACTGCGCCGATCGCTTTTAGCTCTGACAATCAAACTTTGGTTAGCGGTGGTGGACACGATGCAACTATTAGGGTAGGAATGTTCAGACAGGAGCGTGTCCAATGGTCCTACGTGCACTTAGACCTTATGAGGGTATGAATATCATTGATGTTACAGGATTAACTGAGGCTCAGAAAGCGTCACTAATTGCTTTAGGGGCTATAGAGTCGGAGTGAGAGTGGCAGAAGAGGGCGATCTCTTCTGTCAACATGCTCTTATATTAGGGTTTGAAGGATCTCCCTAATAACTCCACTTTTGCCGCGACAGGCTACGGGTAGCACCTGTCCTGCAAGGGTACTATCTCTTTGGAGTTCAGAGACAATACTGCTAAGGTCGTGTCCCATATACCCGGTAATAACAACAATCAGGTTGCAATTGCTAATTCTGCTCTGAACATTACTACGGCTAATGTATGCATCACTGGAAGGCGCTACTTCGACAACCTCTTGTATTCGATAAGTTGAAGTTAATTCCCGAATCACTTCGCGTCGAGTTGCCTCATGCCCACCAACCAATGCCAAACGTAGAGACGAAAGGTCAGGCACAGTCTCTTCGCTGTCCTTAGAGGAATGAGCTTGGATACCAAGCTTTGTTGCTTCATCTCTGCTCTGTTGCTGGTATTCAATGAGTTGAGGGACGATATCTGGGCTGAGGTAATAAAGAGCACGTTTTAAGTCTTGGAAAAAAGGCTCTTCGGAACGACCTTGCCGTATAGCGTTATCAATTTCTTCGATCGCAATTCCTTGATACTCATTAGCCAGACTCGAACGTAGTTTTGGCAGAAGAGCAATATAGGGTTCAAGCCCTTCCAAAAGTTCAAAGTGCTGTCCACGGTTGATTTGTTGACTTGCAGCAATAGTGCGTAAGTGGGCTAACTCAAGCTCTAGGTCATCCATCCACTGCTGGTTAGCTAGCCAATCCAGCCAATCGGCATAAGCAATGATGAATTTATCTAATCGATTTACTTGTTTCCAGAGCTTTGCTCGCTCTTTCAGGATGTCCTCAGCATTGGGTAGAGTAGCAACTCTTGAACCTGCTACCTCAATGCACTCCTCATAGTAACTAACCTCCTGCTCATTAGATATATCGCCAAAACCTCCCAAAGATGAGAGTGTGGCAATGTTCGCTCTGTCTTCAAGTGACAAATGCTCAGGGGCAATATCTAAAAGAATTAAATAAATTTCTGCTGCATCTTCAGGATTACCCTCTGTAGACCAAAGACGAGCTAAAGGCAGTAGTATTTCATATTGACGCTCTCCTGCTTGCCAAGCACTCTCTAGAAGCGGTCTAGCTTGAGATCTTTGCCCCATTGCATAAAGGGCTGCGCCCTTTAAGCCAGCTAAAGTGGAAGGGAGTGTAGCAATCGGTTCTGGTAGAAAGTCAATGACTTCTTTAAAGCGGCTACCAGATAGCAGGAGTTCTACCTGTCGAACTTTGACAGTATCCTGATCTTTTTCAGTTTTAACAGGAATTGATTGGTACAGTTCTAAAGCCTTGTCTTCCTCTCCGACTGCTGTATAGGCTGCTGCTAAATCAAGTAAAACAGAAGTTGATTGGGGATGTTTGACCTTCAATGCCTCTAGCTGAGGAATACGCTCTCCAGGTTCCACCTTCACTAATTGAGCCAGTTGCTCACTAAGAGTAGCATCGGCTACTTGTTCCATAGGCTCTTGCGGCTTGAGCGCCTGGTGCAGGAGCCGCCGTACTCCATCGGCCTGACGAATACGCTCCAATTCAGGTAGAAACTCTTGAGCGATTTGCTGGGCTGAAAGCATCAACTCTGGCATATTTTCTTGCTGAGCCTCTTGCAGGTAGGCAGAGACAATCTGTTCAACCAACCTTCCAGAGACAGGTAAGGCTAAAATTTCATCGCGCTTGGTTGAACAAAGTTCGATGATTTGAGCTGCTTTAGCGGTACGAGTGTAAAGGGTAATCAAAGCACGCAAAGCATTGCCGTCACCAGAACTCGATTGCTGAAGTAATCGTTCTTCCGCTTCTACGATTTGCCCTTGGCTAATTTGTTGCTCTAAACGGCTTGGATTAATGCTTTGTACAGTACTGGTTGGCCGTGGAATATCCTCATTAAGTTGTTTGAGAATGTTGCGAAATTGAGTTTGCCAGGATTTGAACGTTTGAACTGCTTTTGCTGATTGTTCGGAGTAGTCAGCTTCTACCTTAGAAGTATTGAGAAGATAGGCTGCTTCAATGGATGACCACGTTTGCCTTAGATTTTCCTCAGTAGTGGTGACGTAGACGAAATGGGTGTACTCTCCATGATGGGAGGGCATTAATTTAGTAGCCTTGAATTGTTCCCGAATTGCCCGGTGTAACTCCTCTGCCTGTAGCTCACTAATGCATTTAAGGCGTAATCCTATCTGGTCAGCACCTCCAAGTTTTGGAACAATCTCATACTGAAATTTCATGACAGTTGCATCGCCTGTTCAAAATGTTGCACACAGATTTGTCGTAGCTCGGCGATACTCCGTTCATCATGGCAGTAGGTATATAATTCAGCGTTTTGATTAACTCCGCCATCAGTCAGGTTCAAAGAGCCATCGAGCCCACCATAACGACCCACGTAAGCTTTGGCATGCAATGTAGATAGAACCCGCACTTGAATGCGATCGCTGCGACTAGCCAGCAGTTTCAACGCAGAGTGATAATCTGTATCGCTGCCAACGGTAATGTAGATTCTTCCACCGTTTGCCGAGATTTGATGGAGTACGTCAAACAAGTGCAGCGAATCCTGCTTAGTCTCCACAACCTCCTGGAATGAGACATAGTAGGGATTAGCTAGCCGGAAGTTTGTAACCCAAGGCGCAACAATCCAAAATTCATAGTCACCTCCCAGCTGAGAGGCAAGCACCTCGTTCAGCAGGAAGTTGTAAATCATTGCTTGACCACTACGTTGTAGGGTCGATCGCTTTGCCATAGGATAGACCTCACTCAATAGGACGTACAGTAACTTCAATGATGGGCGGCTGATTAACCGTCAGGTCAGTTGGATAAATGGTTTGAATATCAGTGATCATGGGATAGACCATACCCAAATCTGTGTCGATTCCAGCATCGGTTAGGTAACTGATCGCCGCACAAAGAGAGGAGAGGCGATCGCTAGGGACACGGAGGTAAACTGCCTGATACCCTTTCTCCAGCAAGAGTCGAATCTGCTCAGAGATAGGAGTGGGTGATACTGTTGGGTCACCGATACCATCATCCAAGTTCAAGGTTTGGTTAGAGCGGGCTTGAGTTAGCCAGTCGCTGAGTAGAGAACGGTTCAGGAGATTACGACTCAGTCCAGGAGCTTCAATATCGCCGCCCCGATCATCCAGACAACTTGGGCAGCTACAACGGCAATTTATCAGCATCCGTCGTTCTACGGCTGATTCAAATGCTCGACGTACTTCTGCTGTGTTCGAGTTGTATTCAAGTCTATACAAACGAAGCAAACGGGTGAGTTCAGGATAGGGTGATGAAGTATCTGGCTGACTTAGAGCAGATGCAATTGTGCGATAGAGGGTAGCTCTTGCTTCCGCAAAGGATGGCTCACGACCAAATTGCTGAGTGCAGGTAGGAAGAAAAACTTGATTAATTTCTCTGAAAATACACCAGTTTATCAGGCGACTCCCGTCAATTTGCTGAGCGTAGTCAGGGATAAAGACCCTGAGTAATGCTTTCAGATGTTTCTGCTGAACAATAACCTGCATTCGCTGGCGGACTTCAGACAATAATGCCTCGATCGCAACTTGGCGATCGCTAGAACTGCGAGATTGAATCAGCGCATCAACCAGTACCTCACATTGGGCTAGCCAGTCTTCGGGTTGAGCCAATAGATGACGAAGAAACGCTTCTTCCTGGGCAGTGGGGCAATAGGTCATTCGGTGCGCCAGAGTTGTCCAGAAACGGTCTGGGTTCTTCCGAAGCAGGTCTTGAGTTGCCCGCATTACCCCAATACCACCCATACCAATTTCATAAAGCCAGATACGATTGTCAGTCCGGTTATCAAAGTCAAGCCGCAGTCTAGTCCAAGCAGAAACGTAATTTAGAGCCTCGACCCCTGCGACCTCCTGGGCAACTTGCTTCAAAGCCTGAGTCAGGCTGTACTGGAAACTATCATAAAGATAGTCCTGGTAAAGATCCCCGTTGGTTTGTATCTCCTCATAAAGATCCAGAAAGACTGCCAAATAATTATTAGGGCTGGTAATCAGTTGCAGAACGGCTTCACGTTTCTTCGGCGACAACTGGTGGATTTCATTAATGGCTTGAATAGATCGGCGGTTAAACTCGTTGTTGCCTGCAACAAACCAGGCTCGCATCCCTTCTAGAGTGCCTCCTTGTTGGTGACACCAACCATCTGCAACGGTTAGAAGGACATCTGCTAAGTTTTCCGCAGCAAAATAGTTTTCCCTATACTCATCCTCAATAGTCAATTTCGTGATAAAAGCGTGGCGAATTGCATTACTCCGAAAATTGGCGCGAGTAGAAAATGAGAGTATGGCATCTGAGATAGCATCGGGTTTGATTTCAACACTGATACCTTCAGTAATGAGTTGATACCCCAATGCACAGTTACTCATATTATTCTCATTAGCTGTAAAGCCAACAACCCCTCTGATGTCGTCTGCTCTCGACTCATGGAATTTCAACGTATACTGGCTACCGAGAATGATGCGACGAACATCCAAGAGATTCAAGTTATCCGGTTCATCGCTATACAACACAATTTCCTGAACTAAATTTTCCCCAAGACTGTCACATGAGACGGATTGATTGCTTGTTTTAAGTGTGTATTTAGCTGTTGGGGTATCACCTATAGGTCGGACATAGATGGCACTGATGGACTGTGCTGAGCAGGAGTGAGCTAGTTGAACCATATCCTGCGGCGCATCTTGTTGGCTACGGCATTCACTCAATTCTCCTGTATCAGGATTGCAGTACCAGAACGAAGAGTTGTAATCCCGGCTGAACTGTTTGGGTTCAATTTGAGTAGGACGATAAACTGTCAAAAATTTTCCACTGCGAGGCGTAATCCCAACTAACTTGAGTGCTCGTTTAGGCAGATTAGCAGTGCTTGGATTATTCTCAATCTGGTCTTTTGCAGTGTAGTACTGGTTCAGAGGTAGCAGAGACTGCCCATCCGCAAGAAGAGGTGGTATCCATGTCGAGCCTTCGCCACCCCGAAAGGTTACATTACCAGGGATCGTCTCACTGATAGCCAAACTAATACTCTCTGGATCAAGCCGTTTGTTGAAGCGGTGATCATCAGGGCGATAGTCTACCCGAACTTCTGGCAGATTGATGTCTGAGAATAGATTATCAGGCAGATGTTGAGTTAGCCTCTCACGCGCCTTAACCATTGGCTTGTTCTCTCGATCAAATTCTGGATGTACTGCTGTCATCAAGCCTTCGCAAAAGATGCTCCAGAGGAACCCATCTGAGTCAGGATCGCCCAGAACTCTCAGTAAAGCGTCGTTATCAACGATCGCGAACGATTCCTGTAAGTAGTCCTTAAAAGCAAACATCATGCCTGCATTGGCTGTTTGGTCTAACAGGTACTGATAACCCTGCCGCGACAGCCTCTCTAGATTGAGTTCTACACCCGCAAGATTTGCTCGGTAAGCCAACCAATCAAATAGTGCATAGAATCCATGGATTCGTTGAAGATAGCGATTTTGAGCATTGAGAGGCAGCTTCTGAAATGTGGGATCTGTCAGTACATGCTCGTTGCGAAACAGAAATAAATCTGTTGGTTTATAAGGACTAAGAACTGTAGCTACGATCGGTCGTGTGCCTACTTTTCGCCCACCTCTTCCCTTACGTTGAACAAAGCTGGCAACATTAGCAGGTGCGGTGTATTGAATAACGCACATGAGTGCTTCATCGTCGTAGCCAACTTCTAACGCACTGGTTGTAATGACGAGATCATCATCTTCCTCAATGACAATAGAGCGATCGCTCCCTGACTTGCGCTTGATGTTGAGAGGCTGACTACGTGCTTTATCTTTTTGACTCAACACCCACCAGCACTCCCCAGCTTGAAAGAGAGGACAAGTTGGGTCAGGCGTGCAACTATTTTCGCAATTGCAGTTGTACTGGGTAGTAGGACCAAAAAAGTTAGGAAAGAGTAGGCGGTTAAAGGGTGGGTAACGGTAGGCATATAAGGGAACATACCTGATTGGGTAGGCATCATCAGTAGGTCGAATTCCCTGGCTCTTCAATTGTTGCCGTCTCTCAATTTGGTAGTCCTTGACCTTTTCAGCATCTTGCACCTGATACAGCCAACGACCAACGATATCCAAAGATTGCACAAAACCGAAGGTACGATAACGATTCAAGCCGCTACCTGCTACCGGCTGCGGCATCGTGTGTAGCACACACATTGCTGTTTGAATTAACGATGAAAGCACCGCTGTATCTTCGGTATTTTCAGCACGAGCAAAGATAAAACGCTCTGCCCCAATAATCTGCATCTCATTGTCTTGAGGTTTAACCTCCTCGATCCGCACTGGGTCAATACCGGAAAGCTCGGATAGGAATTGTTTAGGATGGGCGATCGTCGCACTCAGACCAACAAAGGCAAGATTGGCTTGTTCTTGGCGATCGCGCTTACCCGTACGAATCCGTGATAGGAGTCGGCGCAGCAGAAGAGCAACTTGAGTTCCTGCTGTGGAAGTTTGCAAGTGAATCTCGTCCAGCATCACTACAGAAGGCGCGCAGAAGGTTGTAGTCCCGAACAGGTACTGGTACTTTGAAGAGATCAATCGCCGATGAAGAGATTCTGTAGTAGCGATCAGAAGATCCGGCGGTTGCTTCTCCATCAAATCCCGAGCAAATTTGATGAAGGGATAAGTCTTTTCACACTTAGGACAGACCAGGACTTCAGGTTGAGTCGGACGAGCAAGAAGTCGTTGAGGAGTTGTATTGCAGCCACAACCCGGAGTTCCTACACAGTAAGCAAAAGGTGACAGATAGCCCTTATAATCCTCGCTAAAATTCCAACCTCTTTGCTTAGCAAGTTTTTGTTGCTGAGAGTCATCTACCTTTTGAAAATCACTTACTTGATAAACAGCCGCTCCGCTTTCCACACCTATGGTAATTGCAGGAAGGTTGTTGGCAGCTAGTACTTGGTTTAGATGATAGAGAACCTCAATAAAATCTGTAAGTTGGTTTTCTGAGAGAGCAACTCGTGGGTAAATACAGATTGCTTTGACTCCAATCTTTTTCCGAAGACAGCGCTCAATAACCATTTTGGCTAGCACTGGAAGGAAAAAGGCGTAGGTTTTCCCAGCTCCTGTACTAGCAGTAACAACAACCCCCCTCTCAATACCCTGTTGTGAATCTAGTTCGATCGCCTGCAAAATAGCCCTGAGTGTTCGACGTTGAAAACCACTCATCTGCTGCAGTTTTGTTAGGGTCTGCTCAATGACTGTTAACAGAAGATTAGCAGCCTGCTGTTGTTCTGAATTGCCGGAGAGTAATAGCCCCATGCACGTCCGGACAGAGACATTGCGTCGTGGAACCCGGCGAGAGGCAACGCTAAACTTTACATCTTCTATAAGTCGCTTACTTTTACTGATACGATGGGCGACTTTAACAGGGTTTTCGTTAACGATACGTTGACGCAGCTTGGTTAAGAGCCGAACTGTCTCTGTAATCCGGCTTCGAAAAATCCAGTTCTCAGGCGATTCCTCATGATCAAATCGAATAATTTGAAGCTCATTAGCAAGTTTTTGTAGAGCTTGAATAACTGCTGAGTTTTTCTCTCCTACTGATAACTGAATATCATTAGATGGCTGGAAGTTTTGAACAACTTCACTTCCTGTCAATGTCAAATCGTAGATGCCATAAGCGATTTGCTCAGCCTCGCGCTGTTCAATGAATGTAAGAACCTCATCAGCTAGATTTCCTACAGTTTTTATATCTAAGCTCATAGAATCATTTATATTAATGCAGCGATTTGGATAACATCAAAATCAGGATATTTATACATGAGCATTGAAATTTCAAGATTAGAGTTGTCTGACTTAAAGAAGTTAAAACACCCTCGACAAATAATGCGATCAGCTAAGGATATCTCAGTTTGACTCCCTTTCCACCATTTGGAGTATTGCAATCCCAACGAAGATCACAAATTGCACAATCCTTTTCACTAATATCACCGGGTATAGCTGATTGCCAGTTTCCAGTAACACGTGCTTGCTCAATCTGCATTACGGTCTTAGCAAATTCAATTACTGCATTATCAATTTCAGTTGGAAGAATACTAACTTCAATAAGAGCATTTACTGGTTGCTTTGAGGGACATGTAGGACCATCTAACTCGTTTAGAAAATACAGAATTGCTCTCCGTGGTAAAACTCCATGTTTAAGTTCATACAACTTGGCATAAACTCTCATTTGGAACTCATAATTTTCTAGATCCTTAGGATTTAAGCCAACCCTTGTACTACCTTTGTAGTCCCACATTTCGTAGTCCTCGGGAACTCCAGCTGAAGTCGTAGGGTCCACAAGCAAATCAACTACACCATGCAAAATATGATTAGTTCTATCTGCCTGCAACCTATGTTCTGTGTCTATGACTCGTGGATAAAGAACTGGTCCTTCTAATGCATTGAAATACTGGAGAATTCGTACAACTTGCAACCGATTATCCGATTTAATGGCTCGAATTCCTCTACTCTTTAAGCCATTTTCTACCTCAACAAAATATTTGACAATATCACTTGGAGGTGTAGGAGGAGCAGTACTCAATTTTTCAGCAATTCTTAGTTCATCAAAATAATCAAGAATATCTTGATCACCAAGGATTTTGCCATTATCAGGTAGTAAACCCTTTGTTGCAGGATCAATAATACCGTGAAAATGAGAATGGCAACGGTCTAAAACTTGGTGCAGAGTAGTCCCAAAATATGTTTGTGTTTGGTAAGCAGGAGCATATTTGTGTACGTTAAAAGTTCCATACTGACGGGCACACCGCCGAAACGGAACAATATCTTGCGTAATGCTATACCGCCGTTTCACTGGTGGAGTAGTTGGCAAAGGGACGGAGATACCACTGAATGGTTTTTTCATGATCAGTAATTGTTGAGTTCTATATGGCAACAGTATTTCGTCGGAATTCAACGTGGTCACGACCAGGAACCGGAACACGCTTTAAATTTTTCTTACTATTGACTTGATCAGGCGTAGCCACCAAAATTAAGCCATTCTTGGCACGTGAATAAGCAACGTACAAAAGCCGAATAGTATCTTCTATGACAAGTAATTCTGGATCTCTTACATTTCTTGGGTATAATCCTTGTCTAAAATTTGCTAAATCTGTCTCAAGAATTTGTGCTGACCCAATTCTTCCACTATCTCCTAGCTGAGCAACAAGAACAAAGGGGAATTCTAAACCCTTTGCTTGATGAATAGTCATTATCGGAAGATATCCCTGAGGAACAATTACATCCTCATCTTCATCGTCATCAATTCCTGTCTCAATAAGGTAACTTACAAACATATCATAGAAACGATAGAGAAATGTTGGATCTACATCAATTCCAGACTTATTTCTCCGTAAGCTATCTAAACTCATGCTGTGGTAGCCCTCAAAAAGACGAGTGACTTTAGATAATCTTAAATTCCTTGATGGGTCTTGACGCCACAAAGAGAAAGGCTCTCTTGAGAGAATCCGATAGATAATTTCTAGTAGATTAAGACCAATGAAAGTTTGCGTGCTTGCCGCGCATATTTTGGGTAATTCTACGTTACTACTGCATATGTAATCTTCAAGGAGGGCTGTTGGTATTGTGGGATCATTCAAGACACTTCGAAGAGTATTTAACCAATCTTGAATAGGTTTAACCCATAATCGAGACTCACCTTTTTGATCCTTATAAGATGCAAAAGAATGTTTTTTATCAATAATTTCTACTAGTGCTGCAAGTAAGCATTGAACCTCCTCACTCTCCATAAATGACTTTGAGCGTGGATTATAAATAGGAATATTGTTCTCTTTAAACGCTGTAATAAATGGACCTGCATTACCCGGCGAATCTTGAGTACTGCGTAGTAATAGAACACATTGACTTAAATCAGCAATAACATTGTCAGCTACCAGGTGATCTCTAATTAACTGAACAACAGCCTCAGGCAAATCTTCTGCTTTCTTTCGAGTTAACCAGGTAACAGCAGGATAATTACCTTGAATAGAAGATGCAGGCTCTACTAAATCTTTGCCAGGAGCGCGAACTCCTGGAGCAGCCATTTCAGAAAAAGATGTTATGTAATTATTAAAAAAATCAACAATTCTTGAGTGAGACCGATAGTTACGCTTCAGCTGGATTGGATAGGGTGTTTTGGCAAAAGTAGTTTGACAAGCCTTATCGAAATTAACCATGCAAGCAACGTTAGCTCCACGGAAGCGATATAAAGCTTGATCATCATCACCAACGACAGTAATGTTATGAGGCTGTTTATGAGAAAGCGCAAGATAAATTCGCTCTTGAATAGGATTGGTATCTTGATACTCATCAACCAGAACATGCTGCAGTGGCACTTGATTCAAACCATCACCATCTAAAAAACGCTTTCCCCCAGATGAGGTAAGAAATTCCAGAAATCGAGCTTGCAGATGTGCAAAGTCGCAACGATAGTTATCCTGCAGGGCTTCAATGTATTGTTGATAAAACTTTACTAAAGTCGCCCAATGCCCTCCAGCCTGGAGCATCTTCGTCAAATCAATACAGTCATCAACAATATGGTTGAACAAGACAACGGCTGCTTTTACACGCTTCCACTTACTAGGTGAGAATTTGGCGTTCTGATGCCATTTAGGTACTGCGTGATGGAAGTATCTCCAAAAATCCAGATTCTTGTATTCTGAAATATCTGCAGTACGGTAAGTGAAAAGATCCTGCTCTACTTTGTCAAGTAAACGAACATTTTGATAGGGAGGATAACGATATTCCTGAAGAATATCATTGCAGAGGCTGTGAAGGGTTCCTATTCTTATATCTGACAAATCTACATTTTTAAGGCTAGAATCAAAAGCCTGAAGAACACTTAGATAGCTTGACAAACGATCTTCTAGATTTTGTGCTGCGGGTTTAGTAAATGTAGTGAGTGCTATAGAACGAGGCGCTACACCGTTTACACAAAGTAGTTTTAAGGTTCGTGTAACTAAGACTTCACTTTTACCAGAACCTGGACCAGCAAGAAGCCATAAGGGTCCCCCGCTATACTCAACTGCCTCTTTCTGTTTCGAGTCTAAATCGTAGCCTCGAGCACTTTGTTGAGCAAGACATGTGTGAAAAGTAATTAAGTCTATCATTGAAATATGTAGCTTTTGCGACTGTTTTTTCTGAAGCGTTACGTTTGCAGGAAGCAATGCTCAGATTTTTGAAGGGGCTGCTATTTTTTGGCTTTGCTCTAACTAATCTCTCGTCTACCCATTCGTTTACGAGATTTCTTTCGGTGCTCTAATAACTCATCTAGTAATTCAGATTGCTTATCAAGCTCCTCCCAGTCCCTAATGAAGCGTTTTAGAGCAACGTTGACCATGTCTTGGGTCGTGGGAGCAGCACTTTGATACTGCTGTTCCAGAGGCAGCCTAATTTTGCGTAATGTTTCATAAAGGTCATCCGGCACACGGACTGTTGATGGCAAGGGGAAGTTACCTGAGTTAGGGACTTCCGCATTTTATTCGTCTTGACAAAAGCTTTGCTACCATGTATGCAAGCATACAGGTTTGGAAATATAGTATTTTACTTTGAGAGGAAAATTGCATGGAGCTTGTACTCCCCGCTGTAGCAGTTCGACGCGGTCCCGAAGGGAATCAAATCAGTTACGTAGCGAGCTTTACATTTGGTGACATTGCTCGGTTACTAGATGATGGACGGCTGTACGTGCCGAACCAACCTGACCTACCTGACTTTGCTCAACGGAAACCGAATCCTGTTCGGATTAAAGCGATCGCCCAATACATCCTGGAAACCTACAGGGAAGGCACAACCTTCTTCCCTCCAATCTGCGTCAACGTACAACCACCGCCAACCTATCGAAACGGAAACGTCTACTTGCCTTATCACTCAGTAACGTTGCGCTTGACTGACGGGCAACACCGTTGCTTTGGCATACGCCAAGCCATCCAGGACATTCAAACCCAAGATCTCATGAACCTTGGAATGCTCTCAAACCTGGAGTTGGGTGCTTTACTCTACTCTGGGCTACGTCTTGACTTGGAGCGTCAGGCATTCCGGGATCAAAACTTACTAGCACAAAGGCCAGGAACCTCTTTAGCCTATTTGTTCGACAAGCGATCGCCTAGTGTCCTAATTGCGAAGAGCTTAATGGAGCGAGTTGCTCAGTTTCAGGGCAACGTCGAAACCATTGAAAACGGGTTAGGTCAGCACAATCCCAAGCTAATGACCCTGTCTACATTAGTTATGGCAACACAGCATATGTTTCCAAACTTACGGTCAAAAAAGGATTTAGAAGAACGTACCGACTGGGCTGTAGCATTCTGGATCGCTGCAGGAAGCAACTTCTTCAATGAACTCTGGGCACTAACAAGTGTGCAGGAGCGCAAACGTCAGCGTGAGCAGTCGGTAGCTGTGAGTGCTATCGTATTTCAGGCATTAGGCTTATTGGCACGGGATTTGTATCTGGAGGGAGTTTCAGGGGAAGATCTGCACAAGTGGTTAGTGAAACTAGGTGAGATAGACTGGCGACGCGAGAACAATTTCTGGTTAGAGCGAGGAGTGACGCAGGTAGGGGCACAGGGCAACCCAATTTTGCCTAACACGAGAACTACTATTGATGCTTGTCATCGTGTACTTCGTGAATTTGTAGGCATCATTCCACTTTCCTCCACTTGTTAGCCTAATCGCAACTAGAAAGATTCCTTATTTTTGCTACTGGGATCTGTTATCTCACACCTGATAAAGGGAATTCTACTAGTAAAGTGTTTTGCTAGGAATATTGTGATGCCTGAAGCTACTGATGTTCGTAAACTTGCCAGAGCTTGCATTACAAGAATCTCAAAGACGCTTATAGCCGAGCGAAGGGAACGGATCCTACCAGAATTTAGGTTAGATAGTTTTCAACAGCGCGTGGTTGATTCACAAGCCAGGTTCATGCGCGTAGTTGCACCTGCTGGCTCTGGCAAAACACGCACTCTAATTGCTAAAGCGATTAACGTTCTCGATGCCAACGACAATTCTCGTGTTCTTTGTCTAACCTTCACAAATGCAGCCGCGAATGAGTTTCGAGAGCGGGCTAGTAAACTACATACCTCTTTGGCAAATCGTTTACAAGTATCAACTTTGAATGCTTTTGGTTACGACACGCTTAAAGTTACAAATGAATCTTTAAAAGTTGTTTCCCCAAGCAACAAAATTATTGGAGTTGCTTACGGAGTAATAAAGAAACTCATGCCTGAAAGTTCTATTTGGGGGGGTGAGACTCAACCTCAGTTCTATGCTCCAATATTAGAACTTGCTGATATGACGAAAAGCCTTGGCTTTGATCACCTAGCTGATAGGAGCGAGGCTCAGGAACAGTACAGTTTTGTAGAAGCACTCGATATGGTGCCACTTCTGCAAAATCTGATGGCAGAAATTGGAATTGAAGATAGCCCCAAGACTGCATTCACTAGCACATGGTTTCCCTTTTGGAAGAAGCTAACTGAGAAGCTTTGGAAATCAAATTTAATCACGCTTGATGATCAAAAATATTGGGCACTAAATAGGCTTGCAAATCACGGTGGCACACAACAATGGCTATGTGGCAAAAGATTTTCCCACATTTTAGTTGATGAGTTCCAAGATATTAATATCCTAGATCTTTTTCTTATTTCGCAAATTGCCCTGGTTACAGAAGCTTCACTGATTATTGTAGGAGATGACGATCAATGCATCTACGAATGGCGCGGTTGTACTTCGTTATTCATTCAGCGTCCGGATCTCTTTTTCGAGTCAGTCTTAGGAGACCAAGAATTTGAAACTGTGTTACTCAAACGAAACTATCGGTGTCCCCACAATATCGTAATTCACTCAAAGCATCTCATTAATACTAATCAAGATCGAATTGAAAAAGACACAGTACCTATGCGTGAGGATGATGCCGACATTCGTATTATTCCTCTGCCAGCAGCTTACATGACTATGAATGTTGTTGATGAACTTGCCGCTTTTTTAGCTGACAAACACCCTCAACACACAGTAGCTATTGTCGGACGCAAGAAATGCCAACTCATACCTATACAAATTTTGTTAACTCGACGGGGTACAAAATTCGCGATCGATACTGATCTAAACGTCTTTGGCGGCAAAGCTTTTCAAGATTTCCGAAAGTTTATGGAGTTTCCTAAAATATACACTCAAGCTAGACAAACCTCAAAAAATGTTGAAGATCTTTTGGCGTTACTAAATAGAATTAAGAAAACACCCGTAAGCAAACAGGAAAATCAAGAAATCCATAAATGGTTAAGCGAGAAGAAGCCTAAGACACTTCAAGAAGCAGTAATAAAGTTTAGTGAATATCCTGGAAAGTTTAAGAGAGGATTTGTTCAACCAAAAGAAGTTACTTCTGATTTAATATTCTTTCTTGAAAGTACTTCTGTTGTGGCATCCTTGTACCGAGCTGGCGATGTGTTCAAGGGATTTCAGAAAGATTTTGTGAAATCAAAGGAAGATATTTTTTACTCTGATCCTCCGTTTAGTCATCTTGCTGATTTAGCTGTTAACTACGACAATGATTTTGATGCATTTTTAAGTGACATAGATCGTGCAATTGAGAGAGCTGCTGGTGCTGATCCTCGCGGCGCTAAAATCGAACTTATGACTGCTCTTCGAACTAAGGGTAGGGAATTCGACACAGTTATTGTTCTCGATGTTAATGATGGTATTTGGCCTAATAAGAAGTCTCAAGAAGAAGGACGGCTAGAAGAAGAACGCCGCTTATTTTACGTTACTGTTACACGCACTAAGAATAATCTTTTACTTTTTGAGAGTGGTAGAGTTCAGGGACAACGTATGGCAGCTTCACCCTTTATCCAGGAAATGGCACTCCCCACTAGTGCTTGGCTGTCTGATCCTCAGTTAGAGAGACTTTCACATGAGCTTTTAGCACAGTTAAAGATATAAACATACCACCATCCCCTACTTGTAGATAAGCTTGAGTATAACTAGTAATCAACTAACTAATTGAAGAGCTAACGACCTCCTGAAGAGCATTTCGATGTCCAAATCTTTGGTAGTCGTAGCGGGCATCCCACCAAAGCCAGTTAGTTGAATCTGCCCAAACGTTATGCTTTTTAAGTACTTCAAGGCGAGTGAGGGCCAGTCCTCCCAGTACGAGGTCGGGACGGCTCCAAGTGAGGAGATCGTCAAGTTGCTCATTAGAAAGCCCAAATTTTAAGCCGGTTGGCATACTGGGATCTGACTTGAGCAGGCCACCAAGGGCAATGTATTGGTAGCCGATGTTGCGATATTCACTGATGAGCGATGATAAAAAGCTTCGAGGGGAGTTGTAGTGAGGAGGCAGTGCATCTTTCTGAGGAATGGGTTGACGGTTTTGCCACTTATAGAGGGCATCACCCACCTGCACTACTCCAATTAGCTTGAATTCTCTAGGTCTCTGAGAGTATTCCTGCCATGCCAGACGGGCTAAGTGTAAAGATAGTAAAGGTTCACCAAATACATCAGGAGCAAGAACATAATCAGGGGAGACTTCTATGCACTGAGCAAAAAAGTTCTTAATGTTCTGCATCAATTTTTCTCTGCCAGCTAAAGCTTCTCCATGCACCCAACGCCCATTTTTGTATTCTGCGTAATTTTCCACATACCAGGTAGAGCCTCTCTTCTCAAAAACATCACTGTCTAAGAAAAAGGGCTTCCCTGTGTCGCGGACACTTCTAAGAAAGTTTTTTGAACAAGATGAAAGAGGAGCCAGAATCCCAAATTCACCATCTATCTCCTTAGCTTTTCTTAATAAACCAAACCAATCCATAGCTAAAACAGGAAAAAATTCCCTTTCATCGACAAGACAGACTAGTATGGCGTGCCACAATATGTCAGGTAGCGAAATGTACCATAGCAAGAGAAAATTACACATCGTTCCTGTTATACATATATGAGGGAAGAGGATGTTCTTCTAAAAACACATAGTTTTCTTAAGGCGCAAGGATTAAACGGGCAGTCTATAGTTCGTCTTTATACTGATGCGCATCATACCTTGTTGAAGAATCAAAAACTTCAACCGTTCCAAAGATTCACATTAAACATGGGAGACTTTGTACTTCATCCAGATTTAGTGGGTCAATTAGATGATGGTGAGTCGATATTTGCTCTAGAGGCTAAAGGGGCTGTCGGTACTAGTGAGTTAGTAAGGGGGCTAGCACAAGCTGAGCTATATCAGTCAGGATTCCACTATTCATTTTTAGCTACAGTAGTAAATGGTTTAGGAGAAAACTTACTGCAATTCGCTCGCCGTAAAAATATAGGAGTTATTGCAGTGAGCGAGGATGTAAAAATTTTAAATTTTCCAGAAGCACAGATGCCGTTTCGGAAAATCTTCCAAAGTATCGCACGGCAGATGGAAACGGTTATTCAGATTACAGAACAGCAAACTTTTCAGTATAATGCTCCCACTCATTATATGGTCTGGTCAGTAATATTAGAGCCACATATTGAATATGAAATAAGTGGAATTTCTAAGCTTCTAGAAAATTACCCTATACCCGAAGGCAAAAATAAAGATGGTTGGAAAGCGACCTTAGCAGGAGCAAGGAAATTAGGAATCGTCAATCGTTCGGGAAATTTAATTAAGTTAACACCTATTGGTGAAGCTATTAAAGATATTCTAAGAACAAATTTAGATGAATGGATAGATGTACATGAAAAGGCTGGAGGTAAGAGAAGAAAGTACTATCTATTTGAGTATAAACCTCAAGCGGCTGCCTGTCTTCGCTTATTGCTTCTTCAAGAGCCAATACTCAATCTAGTAATAGAGGGGCTGAAAAAATTTCCAAACTTTTCAACTACCTTTTCTGAGCTGGCAGTAGTCTGTGATGGGCTAGATCATGCTAGAGCACCTATTTTCTTCCTTAAACCAGAGGCTCTGGAATCATTAATCGATAGTAATGGACATATTGATTGGGATAAAACTGAGCCTAGAAATTATCGGGGTAGGATGTTCTTTCAATACAAAAGAATTCTCCAACATGCTGGAGTCATAAAGCCTGATGTTTTAGGTGGTAGTAGCGTCAAAGAATATGAGAAAAATATAAGCAGAGACATTTGGACATTAATTTGAAGCCTTTATATTTTCTTCCATGGTGGCCATCTGACTATATTTGGAAGGAGTGGAACACTTCATTTGATATGGGTAGGATGACCGGATGGACGAAGACATATTTGTGGGAAGTACTACCTAATCTAATTGATGGAATTGTTGTGTCTCGAATGGCTGTTTCTCTGAGACAAATCAAGTTACTTCGGCAAAAACTTCGCTTTACCGGAGTAATTTTAGGAGACTCTGGAGCGCATTCTTATCGAAATTATGAGCACCCCCCATTTTCATGTGAAGATGTCTTAGAGTTTTATGCTCAGGGAGATTTTACCTATGGTTTAACCGTTGATATGGTTGCTTCTCCTTGGGTGCGTCCAGGAGGTTTGTCAGACGACGAATTGCAGAGTAGATTAGCGCTAACCATCAATAATGCTGAACGCTGTTTAGAGCTACATGAAAGGTATAATTATCCATTTACTTTATGGGGGGTTGTACAAGGTTGGGATGTCACAAGCTATCGATCGTGTGCTAAAGCTTTGCTCAAACTTGGGTTTACTTATTTGGCGATCGCGGGTCAACGGAAGCTCTCTTTAATCAGGGATGCAATAGATGCTGTTTCAGAAGAAGCACATCAACTTGGCAAGAAGATAAACATTCATGTATTAGGAACAGGAAATCCTAAAATTCTTGAGTTCTATATCCAAAAAGGCATTACTTCATTTGATTCATCAACCTGGTTACGTAAAGCTTGGCTGAGTGAAAAGCATAATTACTTTCTTGTAACCGGAAAACATTATGATGCTTATCGAGCAACAAGAGTTGGATTAGGGGAATTTGATGTAAACAAGTTGAAATGGGATATAGAAATCAACTGCTCTTGCTATTTCTGTCGGAGTCTAGGACAACAAATTCTATTATTTAGAGGACATGAAAGAAATACTCGAAGAGGGTTCCATAATATCTGCCAGTATGTTCAATTGCTCAAAGCACACCGGAAAGATGCTTTAGTCTAGACAGTTGTTCAGAACCTTGGTCAAGGTTCTCTTCTAGAAGAGCTTTGAACCGCTTATAGAAAACATAGGTATTGTGAAAACCTCGCCTACGGTTGCGATCGTTATTTCTAAAAATGACTGTTTCAATGCCCAATTCTTGACATATTAGGCACTTACATGAATTCCAAGGCTTTTCTTTAAGTATTTCTAGATAGAAAGGTTCAAGATCTATAGACTTCTTTGAATCAGTTTTGTTTTCTTGCTCTTCGATCAGCTTGCTGTAGGTCAGTACTGTTTTTAGTGTGGTTTCCAAATCCAGTGTTCCTACATCAAATTGTCTTAAAGCGTCCAGTGCTTCTTGTTCATATCTCTTAAAAGTTTCTAAATCGACAGAACCACTTTCAAGAGCACGCTTTATTTTTAATCCTCGCTCTGTTGGGGGGACTCTGATAGCCATGAAAGTTTTGCTCGATAGAGTGTGATAGTTTTTTGTACCAGATAACCATGCTTGTCTCAGTGGACTTGCTGAGTCAAAACTCGTAACTCCCAAATGCCGAAATACTGGAATTGCCTCAATCCGAGCAACCCCAAACAAATGCAACCGCACATTTGGTTTGAGATGGGGAGAAATTGCCTTCAGGATTGGTACAATCTCCTTTGTTTGTGCACGAGCTAATCCACCTAGTGCCACATAGTCATATCCCATGCCAATTACTTCTTTCACAGCATTGGCATAGGACTCTGGGTTCCACCCTTGAGCCACACCCATTGGAGTAAACGTATATCCTAATTCTCGATGCTTCTTGATAAAGTCTTCAGCATTCTTCAGCGTAATTTCGTACCGTTTTTCCCGTTCGCCTGGTTGAGCAAAGGGACCCACAATCAGATGGTCAATACTCACTCCATAGTTAAATCCCAAATTTTCGTAATACTCTAAAATTTCATCGGTATTGTATGGGGGCACTTCTTCCTTGATGTAACCAAATGCTCCACAATCTCCCATGATTTGCCCCGGAAACCGGATGAAATTGTGGATTCCACCTGCTGCTTCCACCCGTGCCCGTTTTGTTTTGCTCTCATCAACCACGACTTTAGAGACTAAAATTCCGTCGTAGTTCGGTGATGGATAAATCTCGTGAGCATAGATGTCATTATAGGGATCTCGACCTGGCGTGAGAGTATCGGTAAGAAAGCCATAGTTTGGATCTACGCGATCGTCCCACTCTGGAATGTAATATTGCATTCCCAAGTGAACATTAGGTGCTGGCGGGCAGGGAGGAATGGCTAAATAGTCCTCCGTTTGGGGCTTAATAACTTGTTTAGAAGCCTTTTTAGCCGAAGGGATGGACAACCCCAATGTCAACTCTAACTGGGTCTCCTGCTGGTCGATCACTTTCTGAAAGACAGTTGGCTCCTCATAAACCGTTTTTAATAATTCAGCGTCCTTACAGACTGCTTCTGCAAATCGTTTGAACAGAAATCCCTTTAACCCAACCAACCCATAGCGATAACGTTTTGCATCAGTATTGGACAACGGCAATATAAAAGTCTTCGCTGCTAAAGTCCTGATAAATCGAGTACTACTGTTAGATGCCAAAAATACTAACGTCTGGTCTGGTCTGGTTTCGACAGGCAGTGTCAGCGATCGTAGATAGTTCTCTCCTAGCAGTAAGAAAATGAGGTTATAAGGGGTGATCGCTTTCTCAAACGTACTATGCAAGTCGAGGGATCGTGCCCAATCATCTACTTCATTTACCCTCATGTTATTGAAGGTGACCTCATAAGGCGCGATCGCCCAGTTCTCCTCAATTAGCCCATACCCTGCTGACAAAATCGCGACATCAACTGCATCTTGCCCTAAAGCCTGGCGCAACAGTTGCACACCCTCCATCAGTCGAAGGTGCTGCATCCCTGTGTACATTTTTCCAGCGGTACAAAGAAACTCAGCCAATTCTGCTTCCCGTCGCTGAAGATGTTCAGGATCTTTGAAGTCTGCTAGGGTCAGTTGATTCTCAGGCTTAGCACATTTTTCTCCAGTGCAGGATGTAACAACAAGAACACTAGGGTGGGGCATCAAAGCTCCTTACAAATAGCGACCAAATGACTAGGAACCGGAATGGAGGGTTCTAATTCCTGGTTATATAGCTCCCGTCCGATCGGCGTTGCTAAATCCGGTCTGCCTGCTTCGATCAGGGCACGATCGCGAATCCAGCAAGAGTCGCACAACCCACAGGGTTCATCTTCTCCTTGATAACAAGACCAGGTGAGTTGAATGGGTAAACCCAATTATAATACCCGTTGCACAATGTCTACTTTGGAATCCATCACCAGTGGAGCAACGAGCTTAGCCCTCATTTGTCACTCTCGCTAAAGCGAATTCTGAAACCTAGGCTTGGGGCGAGTTTCCTATTTTGAGGGCTCGAAAATGACAAAAGAGCAAAACGGAGATGCAGCAATGCTTTCAGCTTTTGCTCCTGCCAGAGTGACAAATGAGGGTTAGAAGCATTTCCTTCTAGTCCAGCTTTGGAAGAGAGAGTGGCAAGGTGCTGAACAGCGTCCAGATACTCTGGTCGGCAGTCAGGATAGCCGGAGTAGTCCACTGCATTGATCCCCAGATAAATTGCTTCGGCTCCTTTGGCTTCTGCTAGGGAGAGAGCGATCGCCAGAAAGACTGTATTCCGTCCTGGTACATAGGTAATGGAAATGACACCAGGTTTAGCACCGTTAGTAGGCACGTCTATAAAACCCATTTGGGATCTTTTCCCGTGATACTTGGCTTTGAAGGAAGCCGTTACTCTGCGATCAATGGTAGAGCCTTCCTAGCAAAACCGTTTTCTGCCAAAAAATGAAGAAAACCAGCTAGCTGCAAGGCTTGTGATTTCAGGATTAGATCCCAAATGGGTTCTATAGCCTGGTCAGTGAGAGCAGAACCACCCCACTGCGCCAAATTCACATCTACCACAAAATGTTCCTTGATCCCCAAATGCTCAGCCACCCGCTTAGCAGCAATGAGTTCGCGATCGTGCCTTTGTCCGTAGTGGAGCGACAGGGCAATCAATTCGTAACCATCGGTGATCGCTTGAGCAGCAGAGGTTGATGAATCCAGACCACCAGACAATAAAACAATGGCTTTGGAAGCACTCATAGGTTCACTCTTATCGAATATTGGTGAATTTGTAGGTTTGTAAACTGATCCGCCATTCTGGATGGCTGAGAACGTACTCAAAGATGGGTGAGTAGCTATCAGATGTACCCCATTCTGGTTGGAGAAGCCTGACTGCATCGGTTGGAATTTTGGTCGCGTAATCCTCCGCCCATACCAAGTCAGACTGGTTAGCAATTACAACCTTTAGTTCACTTACCTGTGGATAAATGCTTTCGTGCGGAGGCTCGGACTGTAGGGCAGAAGGTAATCCAGTCGAAGCTGCCACTGAAGGGGTGTGCTCCAGAGGTTCCTAGATGCACTCGCAGTCCTGCGACTCTTAACCCCCCATTGCTGAGGGAGGAAAGGTCATGCATCAGGGGTTCGCCACCCGTAATGACAACGATCGCTAGATTGACCGCTTTAGCTTCTGCAATTAGGTCGGCAGTAGGACGTTGAGGATGGCGACGAGCATTCCACGAATGCTTGGTGTCGCAGTAGGGGCAGCCTACGTCACATCCGGCTAGTCGAATAAAAAAGGCGTTCGTGCCTGTCCAGGCTCCCTCACTCTGAACCGAGTGGAAGGTTTCCACCACTGGCAGGACTGTCAAAGCTGTTTTAGAGGTTGAGGGAATGGGAATCAGGCTTGTCATAACGATCGCTCCTAGTCGTCCTCGTACTCAACCCAAGAATTGGGCGTTTCGGACACAGCAACCTTCAACTTCACATCCGACAGCAATTGCTTCTTCGTCTTGTCGTAAATATATTGAGCAATCATCTCGGCAGTGGTTCCATAGCCTTCCGGCAGAACTTCGTTTAGAACCGAATGGTCGAGCCCTCCTTTGAGTAGGTCTTGCTTTGCCCAACGGAGCGTGCGGAAATCAGCAACCATGACAGGATGAGGACAGTACTCGGAGGCATAGAGCTTATTAGAGGTTGCCTCAATTCGAACCTTATAGGTATGCCCATGCATCCGCCCACACGGACCGTTGTAGTCCCGGATGTAGTGAGCAGCATCAAAAGTAAACTCAGTGGTCAGTTTCCAGGTTGGCATTAGGACTCATTCACTAGCTTGCATCTACGGACAAGTGTTTGTTAAATCTACATCTAGAGCTATAAAGATTAAATTTACATCATCTAACACTATTTGTGGAATCAGTAATGTCATGATTTCTATGTAACCGAACGATCCACTAGTTTGGTTCCCCAACAGATAGAGAATCACTGTACATCTCGTAAATCTGAATTTCGATCTCGCTTGCCACGTTCTTCGAATAGTCAGGTTTTAACCCTGCTAACCTCACTACCTTCCACGGTTCAACTCGTTCACCCCGTTGATTGAGCACTTTTGCTGCCCACCTCACCCGTCGAATCTGGTAATCCTCAAGGCTCTCTGTCACTGAATTCAAATAAGCCTGCATCATAGGCATCTGGTCAAGATGTTGTTCGATCAGTGCCAGTTGACCGATCACCTTCGCTACTCTGCTTACGGTAATTCGGATCGGTTTCTCTTCTGCCAGTAATCCCTGTACGGCTTCCTTCACCTGAGCTAGAATTTGCTCGTCCCGTTGCTGCCAGTCTACTCGGTTGTTGATGTAAACAGACTTCTGGACTGGGGGTGAATGCTGGTTGAGCCATTCGCGATCGTACCGATAGAGCCAAGAATAGGTGCTGGGAGCGAATCGGCGGAGGGCTGTTTTGGAAGCGTGGGGGTACTGGGTCTGAAGGATGCTCCACGTATTCCGGTGTTGGGTTCTTAGGCTATCAGACTCACCAGATTGAGCACAGAGAAGTTCTATGGAATCTGATTCCTGCATTTTGGTCTGAGATCTCCACTTTGGAGAAAGTTCGAACCGTTGGACATAGCGATTGACCGTTCTGGGATCAACCTGAAGCTGTTTGGCAGTTTCTCGCAATCCCAGTTGTTCAACTTCTACCAGTTGCCTCAATTTCTGCTGCCATACCGGACCCACCGCTTTGATTTTACCAATGCGACAGGCATCCGCTTCGGTCTGGTCGGGTCCAGTCCGACAGTAGATAAAGCCACAGGAGCAGGAAAAGGTTCCCACAGGCTTTTTTGTGTCGCCGCATAAGCTAATTGACAGATCCGTAACAACAGATTTTAGATAATGCTCTGCGGCAGCATTCAAGCACAACCACGGTCCTACCCCAAAGGGCTTGTAACCGTGATCGCCTCCTAACAGTTCTGCAACGGAGAGTCCCAAAAATCGAATCATCAACAGATGCCGAATAGGATGAAAGACTTTTCGGTGCTTCCGGCCAATGCTGAACAGCCAGTTTTGATCATCCTGGCCATGAACGGTTGAATCTAACGCCTGCAAAATTTCCTGGTTATAGGCAGATAAAAACTGTTTGATCAACGAGCCTTGATGCACTCGTCCTGTCGCGGTTGCCAATCCCCGTTCAATCAGCACAGACACGTATTGCTTGCGAAACCAGTTCAAGTCCTGGGAAGGTAACTCATTCTCTAGTAAAAAATAGGCAACCTGAGCCAAACACTTGAGGACGTTTAAGGCATGCTGGCCGAATATTTTTTCAGGTGGATGGATGCAACAGTTATCAATCCCGGCAGCAATATATTCATGCCGGTTCATGCCTTGAAGCGGGACTGAACTATCCTGAAGAACTTCGGCATGATGAGGGCAAACTAGAGCTCCTGGGGCTTGATGGATGCGATGCCAATACAACTCGCCGTACTTCGCTTGGTCGTCGCTGCTGCACATCGGGCAAAATCGGAAGTACTTGGGGACACGGATCGAACTAGCTCGAATCCCGACCTGGTTATGAATACCTCCTCCTTTCTCAGAGCGCATTGCCTCAAGAATTTGTTGCGATCGATCCTGCGGAAGAAAGGGAGCATAGAAGGGATACAACGTATGGTTCTGAATCAATTTCTCGACGGTCATCTGCGAAATTAATTCCAGCTTTGCAGCTAAAGACTCTAAGTTACAGGGAAGGTCAGCAGTGGCGATCACATTCCTGGAATCAAATAACTCCTGCATTGCGAGTTTTGGACTGGTATGACCACTGCGCAGGTGATAGCGAGCCAGGATGCTGTAGAGCAGTTCGTCTGGGTACGGCTTGGGAAAGAAGCTCAACTGTGAGTACATCTGTAAAGTCAAACAATTTTGTAGCTTGATGGGACAAGCAGCTATTTGCCCTCGCTCAACCTCAGTCCTGCAACGAGGGTTGGTACACCTGTACGGCTAGAACCAACAAAGTCTCCTTAGCCTGCGCGATTAATGCGTCTGATACACCCACGGTCGCTATTAGAATCGTCCCATCATCGTCCAGAAGCAGGCTGAAGGGTTCTATCGAGACTTGATAGGGAAACCATTGTCCCTGCACTGCATAGACCTGTCTCACGCCTTCCAGGTCAAGCGCAAATTCCTCAGCCAAGGGAACAACGATCAAAGACTCGATCGCATTTTGCAGTCCAACTTGCACAATTTCCAAGGGAATCGCAGCCCCATCAGTAATTTTCTCCCGATTGGCCACTCGTTCTGACTGGCGAGACAACGCAAGCTGTTTGCTCAATTCACTCACTTCTTTAGCCGCAAACTTGAGCCCCTTTCGGACGCCTGGCAAGTAGGGGGTGAAATCAAAGCTCAGCCCTGTTTGAGCACCCCATTGGTCGAGCTTGTCCTGGGCGCTTTCCAGCACCTGTTCCAAAAGGACGGACTCGTGTTCCCATTGCATCTGAGCCCGCTGCCGCATCAGGACTCGCGCTAACTCTGCAATCCCAAATTCAATCCCCAAACTATAGGGCTCCCCCTCCTGCTCCATGAGAAACCCAGCCTGCTCTGCCACGCAGTTCAGAATAAACCGCTCCTGGGACAATACCTGGACGCTCATACACTCACCTCGGTGATGGAACAGTGATACTGCGTTTCACTCAGCAATGCGGTTCCCACAACCATTCCGGTTACGGGTCTGGAATCCAGTTCAAAGCAAGCAGAGGTGTAGGCGGACATACGAATCAGTTCGTCTTCGATCACCTGCTGTATTTGGGCCACAGAACCTGTCGTTGCCTTGGCTTCCACCAGATAGGTTTTGCCCTGCCCTCGCATGACAATATCGGGGTAATCATGATTTGGACGCGCCAGCTTGCGGCATCGAAACAACTGCTGGGCAACCAGCCCTGCAATTCCCTCTCCAATTCCTGCAATTGCGCTCTTGCTAGGCGTGATGAGACGGTGTTCCGTGCGGCTGTAGAACAAGGGGGCATAGCCAGGCTCCAGGAAAGCGCCACTGGTGTAGGTGAAGTAGTGCTGCATCTCCTCCTGGGGACGATAATGTAGAGTAATAAAACGGTTGAACAATTTGGTCGTCTGAAAAGTTCATTAATTCGTTCCATTTTTGAATAGCAGAAAAAAATGGTTGGACAATTTACTCTGCTTTCAGCTGGTTCTTGCCCTATTTCTGTAATAAAACGGTTGGACAATTTCTAAAAGCTTTACCACAGCTTGGTTTGAGAACTTCTTAAAGGAGGAAATTTTAGAGAACGAATTGAAGATTACGTTGAGTCACAGGCAGATAACCTCCTGAAGAACTTGTTCACCAATGTGAGGTTTCAACCCGTCTTTCATGACCAAATCTACTTTCAGTTGTAAGAAGTCGCTGAAGTAGTTCTCCAGTTCACAAAATGCGATCGCATAAACGAGTGCTTCCACAGGCTGGGTCGATCGCAGCGCCTCTGAAGTAATCACCAGTTGCTCGACACTTTGGCGAATTTTCACACCGACGCTGGCATCAATAAACTGGTTAGCAACTTCACTGAGTCCTCCCAAAACTTGTTAAACGTGGGATTTTGCCGTAGTTCTAAGAGGACGTTTGAGAAGTAGCAGATTATACTCATTTGCTAGAATGGTAAGGATGAATCGAAAACCTTATGATACTGATGTCTCTGATGCTGAATGGATAATCCTTGAACCACTCATTCCATCATCTCAACCCGGTGGACGTCCACGTTTTAGAGACAGGCGCGAAATTGTAAATGCAGTTTTCTATATTCAGCGTTCTGGCTGTGCTTGGCGCTTACTGCCACATGAGTTTCCCCCCTGGCAAACCGTGTATTACTACTTTCGCACTTGGCGCATTGCGGGTGTGTGGAAAACTCTACTCAAAACCATTCGCGAGCAGGTGTGTCAAGCCATGGGACGAGCCGCAACACCTAGTGCTGGAATCATCAATGCCCAATCGGTCGAAACGACGAAAGCTGGCGGAACAGAACGCGGTTATGACGGGGGTAAAAAAGTCAAAGGGCGCAAGCGTCACCTGTTGGTCGATACCCAAAGATTGGTCCTGAAGGTCAAGGTACTTGCAGCTAACACAGCAGATCAAGAAGGTGCCAAACAACTGCTCAGTGGCATTGGGGCGCAGTTTCCTCGATTGCGATATCTGTGGGTCGATGGTGGCACCACGTTTGTCAGTTGGGTCAAAGAGCAGTTGGGTTGGATGGTGCAGCGCGTGCAACATCCGAATGCTGGGTCCCATCGTCGCATTGTTGGTCCAGGTGTGGAACCTGCGCCGATTGACCGCAGTTTCAAAGTCATTGAGCGCAGATGGGTGGTGGAGCGAACGTATGGCTGACTTGGGCGATATCGACGACTGGGCAAAGACTACGAATATCTGCCTGAAACGTCGGAAGCGTTCATCTACACTACCTCTCTCCGTACACTCCTACGGCGGCTGGCATAATCTGCTACTTCTCAAACGTCCTCTTAACAGCAGTAGCTAGTTGAGCAAGTAGGGGCTTCTACACTCAATTTGAGTATTCACTTCTGACAGTTTCTCGTATAACGGTGTGTTACGGCTTGATTAGGTAGGGAGACTCGATCGCAATCATCTTCCCTTGTTTCACCAGTGCTTGATACATCATGACCGCCGTTTCTGCCCGAGTAGCACTTTGGGTCGGATTAAGTTTTTGAGGATTGGGATAGTTAACGATCAGTTTTTCGGAAGTGGCCGTGGCGACCTGAGCAGCCCAGGTCGGAATCAATTTGCTGTCTTGATAGATGCTTAACGTATTCTCCGAGTTTGTAGGAGTTAACTTTAAGCCACTGACTAATGCTGCGATTACTTGCACCCGTTGCACATCTTCATTGGGTTGAAAGGTGCTCTTCGGAAAGCCTTTAAGAAAATCTTTACTGTACGCTGTTTGAATAGCTTGATAAGCCCAGAAGCTTGGATTAACATCAACAAATTTCGTATCCGAAGGGATGTTGGGTAAATTAAAAACTTTGGCCAGCAGGATGGCATATTCGGCACGGGTCAAATTAGCATCCGGTTGAAAGCTACCATCTCCATAACCAGCAATCAGCTCTTTGGCGGCTAGAGCGCGGATAAATGGACCGGCCCAATGACCGTCAATATCGTTAAACGGTTTGGGAACGATCGTGGTATTTGCAGGAATGGAAACCGTGGTATTTGCAGGAATGGAAAGTGCTTGATCAACCTTATAGTCTCCGTCAACCAGATAGATGTTGCTCCCTGTTTCAGCTTGCCTAATTGCGTGAGGTAAGGTTTGAAAGGGGGCAGCCGGTGTGCCATCGTTAGTATCCTTACCCGTAATCGGATTCACGTAAATCGATTTTTGGGAAAGAGCCGGCTTTGGTTCGGAGATTTTGTGCAGTATTAACAGCGATGGAATCAGGGCAATCGCACCGAGTAAAAGTTTGAATTTGTGCTTTGTGAGAAAATCAAGCAGGGGTTTGAAGCGTGCCGTGTTATGAGGCGGATTTGGCTTAGTAATGCTAGATTGGGCTGCGGTGATCGCTTCATTCACAGCCGCAGTAATGTCAGATTTCGCGGCTATCACAGCATTGTCTTTAGCGATCGTAATGTCAGATTGGGCGATTGTGACTGCACTGTCTTTAACTGTCGCAATGTCAGACTTGGCTGCGGTGATCGCTTTATTCGCAGCCGTAGTAATATCAGATTTCGCGGCTATCACAGCATTGTCTTTAACTATCGCAATGTCAGACTTGGCTGCGGTGATCGCTTCATCCTTCACAGTTGTAATGTCAGATTTCGCGGCTATCACAGCATTGTCTTTAACTGTCGCAATGTCAGACTTGGCTGCGGTGATCGCTTCATCCTTCGCAGTTGTAACTTCAGATTGGG
>NZ_JCACCM010000198.1:14107-29016 GCF_059501405.1 Myxacorys sp. | reverse complement strand
CAGACTTGGCTGCGGTGATCGCTTCATCCTTCGCAGTTGTAACTTCAGATTGGGCAATTGTGACTGCACTGTCTTTAACTGTCGCAATATCAGACTTGGCTGCGGTGATCGCTTCATCCTTCGCAGTTGTAACTTCAGATTGGGCGATTGTGACTGCACTGTCTTTAGCTGTCGCAATGTCAGACTTGGCTGCGGTGACCACTTCATTCTTCGCAGTTGCAATGTCAGATTTCGCGGCTATCACGGCATTGTCTTTAGCGATCGCAATGTCAGACTTGGCTGCGGTGACCGCTTCATTCTTCGCAGTTGTAATGTCAGATTGGGCGGCTGTGACTGCACTGTCTTTAGCAGCGTCTTGGTCAGTTTGAGGCACAGAAGGTTCTGAGATAGGAGGTTTTGGTTTGCCGGGGGGTACAGGGCGACCGTTGCCATTGCTCAAGTCAAACATCGATTCCAAGACATCCCAGTTGTCGAGGACAGGGGATGGGGGAGGCGCAACCGATCCTCCTTCCAGAAAGAAGGATTGAAGAAGAGCCCAATTATCAGGATCGGGCTTAGAAACGGTTCTTAGGTTTTCGTCTGACATGGAGCGAATCCTCCTTTTAGGAATATCAGGATATTCCTAAAAGCTATGGGCTAATGTGTTCAATAGTTGAGTAATGATCAGTTGCTTTAATATCGTATCCTGCTGGCTCCTCCATATTTTGTACGGATGTCTGTCCGAACTAATCAATTCTATGGTGAGATCACTAGGAATGTTTTTAGGCAACTATTAAGTATTGGCTTTAGACAAGTCTGGATCGGCTTGTTGTCAAAGTTGCAATAAAAGTTGTAATGCTTATTGTCTGAGGCTATCGAGAAGATCTGCTCCGCTCCTTCATTCTCTCACCCACCTCTTCAAATTTGCTAGTGAGGCGATCGCTCCATTCCTTAATGTGTTCATCCACCTCTTCAAATTTGCTGGTGAGGCGATCGCCTAGCTGATCAATCATCTCATCATTAATGCCGAAATCTCCATCATCTTCGATATCAGAATCTCTATTATCATCTGCCTCAAACCTTTTCCGTCCTCTGCTGCTGAAACTGTAGGCATCGGCATACCCTATCTGCTTAAATTTTGGTGCTGAAGTTTCCTCCAAGCTTTGCTGTAGTGCCAGCAACCGATCGTCCTCTTCCTCGCCGCTTACTAGCCCAAACTCAAGACCATAACCGAATTGGGACGAATTCAGAGATTGTTGCAATGCCAGCAAACGATTGTCCTGTAGATTATCATCTTTTTCATAAGATGTAGCTTCAGAGAAACCCGCCTGTGCTTTTTGTTTGCAACGTTCGATTTGTTGTTCCAGGCTGAAGAGGCGATCGCTCATGCTTGTTACTCCTGACTTGTATCATAAAGCGTTAACGTGACTTAACAGAATCCAGTTCGATGTTGGGTTTCACAAGGTTCAACCTAACCTACTTGCTGAGCCTAATTTAGCCATCGATCAAGTCTGCAAGCGTATCCCAAGCATCTTTCTCGCGGCAGGTCATCATTTGCACAAACTTCTCTGGAGTGCCAGCTAGGTGAAGAATCGTGAGCATCGCTAGCCTGTTCTCGCTGGTCTGAGCGCCACCACCATGGATCGTGTCAGCCGCTGCAATCAAAGCTTTGGCTTGTGGATAGTAGAAATTGACCGCAGGCTTGACTTTCAAAGTAATGAACTTGAGGGCAGAGTAAGCTGTGATTAACAAACCAAAGGGAGTCACCTTAAAAGCCGTTTTGACAGCGTTCCAATCGATGGAGTTAATTGATGTATCGATCGCCGCTATGACCCTATCAGTCGTAGGAAGTTTGAGTTTCTTTTCCCCGTATTCCTTGAGCCGATAGAGACCAAGCTGTTTTTTCATCATCTTGGGAAATTCGATCGTTGCCTGCCATGGAGTCAGGACATTAGCCCCAAAAGTAACCATAGTACCGCTATAACCCAAGATCGAATACCCAATTAAGCCTGCATTAATCAATTTATTAATGACTGCGCTCAGCCCAGACCAAACTCCCATAGTCGCTAAGGTTGGAATTGCGCCCTTCACCGTAGCAAACTTCTCCTTAAACCATTCAGACCAAGGCTTCTCGCCTGTCTGCCGACCCATGTGTTTGATCAGGTCAATCAGTGGCTGGAGTTGTTGATCGAGTAGGGCAAGTTCGGGGTAACTGCTGGTATCAATGTCAGTAGAAGCAGCAGATGGAACTTCAATGGTGAGTACCATACCGCGCTCTGAGTTCTTGTCGGTTGCCAATTTTTTGAGGACAACCTCTGATTTCTGGGTAAATGTCTTAAATCGATCGCGAACGGCGGCAGCATCTAGGGAGATTCCCTGCTCTGCATGGGCTAAACTGCTAACCGCACTGAGCATATCGTTAAACAAGGAATGGGTTTCGTCGCCTAATATGTCCCATGCCACAGATAGTAATGTGGTTGCTCCAGTTTGATGAGCCAATGCTTTTAAAGCTTCGTCAAAGTTCAAATATCCCAGAAAATCTCTATATTGAGGAATACCCCATGCGCCGTACTTACTCTCAAATGCAAGACGACCCTTCAGGAGATCGTTAAATGTTTTGGCATTGAAGTCTGGTTCCAGGGGAATTTCCTCATTTTTGACAGCCGCATTCACTGCGAGCGCAAAAGTTGTCAATCGTCCACGAATGGCGGCTTCATCCAAAACCACTCCCTTTCTTGCCCTCGCCAAAGTGTCTGTTGCAGCTTCGATTTTGGTCATTTGGATTTTGGTCAACTGTGGAGTCGGCGTTTGCTCGTGTAAGATGTCCCAGGCTGTAGAAAGTTGGGAGAGAGCGCCACTATCTTTGGCTAACTCTGACAGTTTCCGGTTAGACGATAACTGACTTAAAAAGAACTTCAATTGAATCTGCCAATCTAAATTCTCAGACTTAAGTCGGGTTTCGAGCATGGCATTAAAATCTGATTCCAAGGACAAGGAATCTGCAAAATAGGCTCCTCGATCGCTTGCGAGCTGCTCCTCCAGATTCAAGGCAGCATACATTTCTGAATCAGGAAAATCAGATATTCCCTCATCCACTGATTGAGTTTTGCTCTGTTTAGGTGGGGTCCAAACCGGGATGCAACTTCCTTCGCCTTGAGCACTGGGCATAAACAAAATCTGCATTCCAATACAGGTCACATCGCCATTGATCGCTGCATCAATGGGGTAAGTTCCATTTTTGTTAGGGTTGAAGTCTTTTCGTCCTGCAAAATACTGGAAGAGCGCATCAAAATGCTGTTCAGTCCAGGCATCGGGGAAGAACGTAGACGCATCTTTTTTCTCTTTTTGGGTTTCTTTGTGCTGAATTTTTTGCTGATAAACTCCACATTGATCGGTTACAGTTGGTTTACCAATTCGTTGGAATTTCGCATCTCCTGTTTCGTACCCCGTCCAGTGATAGCCCGTCAATGCCATGGGATCAGCCTTGGTACCACCGATGCTGATATGGTGCCAATACCGTTCCTTGAGATTTTGGGCGGTCACTTTAGGCGCAGAGGCTTTTTGCCAAAGTGTCTCGACTGCTGTACTGATATTGGGATCATCAGTTGTAGGGCTATATTTCTTGCCATACCGCTTCTTTGCTTCGCTCTTTAAGCGGGTTAAATACTTGCTTTTTAGCTCATTGGGATTGGGTGGAACATTCTCAAGTAGAGTGCTAATGTCGTTTTCCTCTAGTTGAAATTGCATGGCTGGTTGCCAAAGTTGGTCAACACTGAGCGCGGCAACATCTGCCGCTAATTCATCCTCATTCCACTCTAAGGGTTGGCCGATCGCAGGTGCTATAGGAGTGTCTTCCTCGGCATCGTAGCCGAATGAGGATGCTTTTTCCTCCTCATCTAAAACAGCATCGAATTCATCAAAGGTTTGCTCCAGGGAAAAAGTGCCCAGGTCAAACGCCGTGGCGTGAGCCATGCTCCTGCCCATCTGGTCAAACACATCATGAGCACTGGGCAGTTTCGGGGGTAAGGATTGTGCCTGGGACGGAGGCGCGTTGTCTTTCGGGGCAGGTCCTGGGGGAGCGGATCGCTCAGTTGGAGGAGCAGGCGTTGTCTCTGCTGGTTCGTAGGTTTTCTCACCCCGTAAGATGGCAGCAACATCGGCAGCAAAGGTCTCAGCATCAGCGGACTGGGAAGTCTCGGCCATGCTATGCCCCAAGGCATCAAGTTCCAGGGCATCAAAATCGATCGCTGCTGCTTGCTCGAAATCGATCGCTGCTGCCGACTTTTGCGGTGAATGAGTGGGATTCACCACCGTGGCTTGCACTGGAATTGCCTCAGAAGCGGGATCGGGCTGACTATGGGAAATTAGAACATCTTCGTCATCGTGATCCAGGTCATTGGTGTGACTGGTTTCAGCAGGCTCTTTTACAGAGTCCTCCATCTCGTCCACGACATCAAATCCAGAGGAATCTGTCACAGGTTGGGCTACCGGATGAAGTGCTGCATCATCTTCAGTCTTCAGCCCAGAGGCATTACTGTCAGAGTTGATCGTCTCCTTCGGTATCGTTTCCGATTCTGTCTCCGCCTCAAATGCCCCAGCTTGCTCGGTGGGTATTTCCTCATCCTCAACGGCAAACGCTTCCACTGTGAAGGTTAGCGGTTTATCTCCCAAACCCAGACCATAGCTATCTTCGTCAGTAGGCAACCACTCAAATGACTCCGCTGGGGGGTGCTCTGCCCCCTCATATTCCAGAGAAATAGCTTCATCCCAATCAAATGCATGCGCCTCAGATTGGGCAGAGGATTCGGGATCGCCTTCATATTCCAGCGCGATCGCTTCATTCCAGTCAAAGGCATGAGACTCGATCTCAGGGTGCTCTGGCTGCTCTGGTTCAGCATCCTCTACTGAAAATGGCTGGACGGTGGGTGCGATCGGGGGGATACCGTAAACGCTCTGCTCTAGCGCAAACAGGGAATTGGAGTGAGACAGGGGGTCATTAACTGGGGGAGCTTCTTCCTCTACCGAAAACGCCTGTACGTCATAGACTGGAACCTCGTTATCCTCTAGGCCAAACTCCTGGCTGCGATCCTCATCTTCCTCCCAGTTCACGGCTTTAGCCTCAGGGCTTTCCTCATCCTCATAGGCCAGTTCGATCGCCTCATCCCAATCGAAGGCACGAGCTTCCATCTGGTCGTTCTGGGGGATTTCAGAGGCTTCGGGTTTCTCAACTGAAGATTCTTGAGATGGCTCGCTGACGGTGGTGTTCCCATGCAGACTTTGCTCAAGAGCTAGGAGGGAATTGGGATTGTAGCCGTTGAAGATTGACATAGTAACCACCAGAAGTAGAAGGCTGAAAGGGGGTGAGAGTGGGGGAGCGGGAATTGAGGATCAGGGATTGGGAATGGGGTGTACTTCGTTAAAGTGACGGTTGCTATGAGGGTAAGGACTTAGGATTGGGTGGGGGTGGAATGGGAGTGGTAGTGGTATCAAAAAGGTCGGGAAGTGGATCATCCCAATCGTCTTGCAGATCTGCGATCGCCTGAGCTTCCACATCGATCGTGCGGGTTGTTTGGGCCGTGGCGAATGATGCATCCTCAAAGTCAGCACTGGGGTCGCCCCCGCGGGCAGACTGCATCATTTGCAGGAGAGAGCCATAGGACGAACCGTCGCCAGACCCATCCGTCCTGGGAGGAGGCGTTGAAGTTGGTAAATCTGCATCGGGCAAGTCAATGTCTGGCAGGTCAATGTCTGGCAAATCAATATCTGGCAGGTTAAAGGCATCCGTTTCAGATATCAAAGGTTGCTCAGTAGAGGGGTCAGTAGCTGAGAAAGCCAGGGGGAGCAAGTGCTCTTCGTCGGGTTGGCCTGCTGTCGCCGCACCAGAGTGTGAATCGCTAAAAAAGGAGGGTTCAAGCAGGAGATCATCTGCCTCTACTGCTGCATCCCTCAGTTGTTGTCGCATCATGTTGTATTCCAACCCTCTGGTTCGGCTTTCCAGACGATTTGCTAAGCTCCTGTAGGAAAACCAATCGGGTCTGGCAACAGAACTGGAAAACAATTCTGCCGCATCATCCGTAACTTGTTCATCTTCATATTGATTTGCAGTTTCATTCTCATCTTCGTATTCATAGTCATCCTCATAGTCCCCTTCATCCTCTAACTCAAGGCGATCGCTCAATACAGGTGTCTGCTCATGCTCAGTCTGGGGTAATTCGCTCCTGGAACCGTAGGCGGACTGCTTCCAGCCCAACAGAGATTGCTCGAGATCGAATAGGCGATTGTGGCTGGGGTGACTGGAGGAAATCATGGGGAAGTTTTAAGTTTTGAATTATAAATTTTGAATTAAGTCTCTTCTGCCCTCTGCGTTCCGCCTGCTGCCTGCTGCTTTGGTTTGGGAAGCTGTAAATTCATTGAGACGATCGCATAGGGGTCGAGGGCAACGTGAAGTTGGCTTTGTGAATCTTGCAGGTGATGCTCGCTGATCTGAATTTTGAGTTCTTTATCGCTGGCCGAGAGGATCTCGACTGGTTGATTATTAATGGCGGCAACCGGGAATTGATCGAGGGAATGGGCGATCGCGAGATTATCGCCTTCTAACGTGAGAATAGTTTTGCCCTGAGCCTGAGACAGGCTAGCTTTCGAGACGCTGGGAGCCATTTGCTGACGACGACCCTGGTTGAGTAGTCCGGCTAATCCCTGGTAGTCATCTACAGCATTGTCAGTCACCTTTTTAATATCAACATTTTGGTGCTCCATGGTTTCCAGGTCTTTGGCAGAACGGATGCCGAGTTTCTCCAATTTCTTTTTGGTTGCAGTTGGTAGGGGCGAATCTTCGATCGAAACATCATTGCGAGCGGGGGGTCGTCGGGAGACTTCTTGAATCTGGTGATCGCGGATGGAACCCAGCTGGAAGGTGACTTTCGAGGCTCCGGTTTCACCGGGTTGGGCGGTCACGAAGCGAACGGTATCACCATCAAATTCGGGAAAGATTTGCAAATCTAGCGACATATCTTTAACGGTGTAAGTCAGTTTTCGGTTCATGCCTTTCACCGACAAAGTGTCTTGAGCTTTGTCTAACTCATAGATGAGTGAATCCAGAAACGTTTCCAGATTCCAAGAGCGGTTGTTGCTACTCGTCATCCTCCCTCACAATCCTGAGTCTCATCTGATGCCACACGGGCATGACGGTGGTGTTCACCAGTTGTGTGGGTGGTGAACCTTTAACCTGAACAGTGCCATCTGGGTTAACTGTCACTTTCAGTTCGATCGGCATATCGACCGTTAGCTGCTCGATCGTCATTACACATCCCAGTTTGGGCGTGCCAATTTGTTTCTCATAGTCGGTCAACTTTTCGACCAGTTGAGCAAAGGGCGTGAGTAAGCTGCGATCGGGAGCTTTCGCTTGCGCTGCTGCATCAAACAGATCAAACCGATGGGATGAGGGAGGAACGGGAGCTTTGGGACGCAGGGTAATCTGCTTCACTAATGGTGCCATCGCCTCATCTCGCGTCATTACTTGTAGTTTGACGGCAGCATCGAAGAGGTTCCAGTTGGCGGGGGGTAGAGAGATGTTTGTGGTGGGGAGATTGGGTGAGATCAGGGGTTTGTTAGTGGACGGTTTCGAGGAGGATGAATTATCTTCCGTTACCATTGTGCTGCTCCTCCACTTTTGATTCCAGGGTGACGGGATACACACCAACAGGTTGATCGAAGATGACTTTCATGCCGTTGAGCAGAATTGGTTCGTTAGATAGGGCGTAGTTGAGTCCTAACTGGATACTAGGAAATAATGTTTGAGATGAACTTATTGCTATAGCCTCTTGAGGAGATTTCTCTGATTCTGGTTTGTACTGAGCCCACAAGTCTGGCTGAACTTCCCAAGGGGGAGGTCCCTGTGTAAAAGTATGCTGTCCATTTCCCCACCAAAATTGAATTCGTTTTTGAAAATCAGCATCACCCCTGTTTCGGTATGCAAAGCGGAGTTCAGCAAAAGTGATAATTCGTAACTTAAAGCCGTCTTCCAACTTAAAATTGTACTTCGGTCCGAAACTAAAATTAACTACCTCCGGCTTAGTCACAACATCGTTCATGTGTCCAACAAGCTCTACATCTAACGCAAAATGGACGAAGTGATTGTGCTTGACCAGAAACTGTAGAGCTGCCTTACTTTTTCTTCTCCATATTAAATTTGCAACAACATCATCACTCGATGATGCCCCTAGATCATCCGGTTGCACAATTTCTTGAGTCTTATCAGATTCACGTAAGTACGCTGCAAAATCTTTGTTTATAGTTGGTACATTGTTCTTGCCAAAGTCAATAAGCAACTGATCGATAAAAACAGGAGTATTTACGTTGGCCAAATTGGCTGCGGTCCTGCCAGTTAACTGTTCCACCAGTTTTCCTCTCCCTCCAGATAACCCATAGAACCAATCGCCGGAAACGTAATTTCTAAACGGTGGTGTAAACGGCATAGTTGTTTCCTTATTCGCTGTATAGCTCGTTGCTTTTTTGTTAAATGTTCTTGAAGGAGGCAGTACTCTTTCTGTCGTACCAGTCTCGGAATTGGACATTGCCCACCTTATCCCTACGTACTTACTCCAATAAAATGAGCGACAGCAGGCATTGGAAAATAAACTGGATGCTCCTTCAGTGACAGCACATGACCATTGCCATTCGTCTGCTCCACCTGCTTCAAAAACACCTGTTGCAGCTTGAACTCTGGGTACACCCACAACGCTACGGTTTGTCGGGGTTTGCCGCTAAATTTCACCTCAGTGCGGGCAGCATGGCTAAATCGTCCCTTAAACTCCGAAGACATTAGCGCTGCTAACTCTGCTTCACTGAGTTGAGGATGTTTCCCAAGCCGTCCCAGCAGTTCATTTAGCCCGTAAGGACTGACCATCAATCCTGATTTCAGGCGACTCTTGCGACCAGCCAGATCATCTTCTAGCACCTGGGTCACCGTTTCCATGCGAGCATTTTCGGTGCGGTTATTCTCCAGAGAGTAGTAGTATTTGCACTCAAAATTGATTCGCCGCAAATCATCGGTAAAATCACCTTGCCAAACTTTGTGCCAGTAAGGACGATGACGATCGACATCATTCAGCGCGATCGTTTCACTCGTTCCTTCCACGCGATCGAATAGATATTCGCCCACCAGGGTCATCAGTTTCAGAGTACTGGTACCCAATTGCTTGATCTCTCCAGTTTTCTTCGATCGTCCCTGCCACACCAAGTTGACACAGACCAAATACTCTTCATTCACGGTCAGGGCTTTGAGTTGCTCCTTACTAATCTTAGGTACCACAGTCAGCGTTCCAGTCGTGGCGCTTTCGATCGGGTAATTTTGCTCAATCAACACCTTCAACGTTTTAGGATCTTTCACCAGCAATTGCAGTTTTGCCTTGCGAACAGGCTGTGGCGTTTCCAACTTCAGGGAGAAACTAATATCTCGATCGTGACGATACAAAAACCGTGACTTACCATGCATCATCACTGGACTAAGATCGGTAAACTCCAGCGTTACTGCACTTACCCGTTGAAACACGATGTCCGGTGTGGGAGCCGCCGCGATCGCCAAACTCAAAGCCATCAACACCCCATGATCGTCTGCCTCGGCTTCATCCACTCCCAACATCAAGCTCATCTGTCCTGCCGTCTTCTGCCCCCCAAATAAAGAGCCGAAAATGTTCATTAGTTGCGGCCCCAACGACGAGAGCAAACTTGGGATAGCGGGCAATAGACTAGGAAGGAGACTAGACAACAATCCTCCCAGCATGGGCAGAAACATTGATTCTGAATACTCAAGCGCATCCGCATAATCAGCCGACAGAGAGCCAGCATATTCACTGGCATAGTCATAAGACTTCCCTTCACTGTAGGGATCGGCATCCTCTTCTTCAGAAGGTGCAGAAAAACCATAAGCGGTAGATTGGTAGGGGCGATCGGAATAATAATTTTGCACCGATAAAGCCATCGACTGTGCCTGAACCGCTGAGCGACGGGATGATACTGGCGCGTGATTCATGATCGGCTGAGGTCGGGCTGGAGCAGTGCCAGAGACAGGAGTCATTGAACCAGCAGGCGTTTGTCCGGGAACAGCAGTGCCAATTTGTTGTAGCAATGCTGCGAGCAGGGCTGTAATTTGGCTAGCATCCGGTTGCCCAGGGGCTGCGCCACCTTCTGCACTTCCGGGCGTTAATTGGGGCATCAAACCGCCAATCACGCCAGCCAACTGAGGCAATACGGAACCAAGCAATCCAGCAATTCCCCCGCCAGCACCCCCCCCTGCGCCAGGAGCACCACCACCCGCGATCGCGCCTAAAACCGTAGGAGCCACCTTCGCTACCGCACCAACAACTGACCCTGCAACATTCTTGAACACATTCATCAATCCGCCCAGGAACATCGCATCACTCATGGGCTGCACTTCCCGATATTGGAAAGGCACGATTTCGACGGGTGGTTTGTCCATAGCCTTAGCTCTACTGAATACGGGTAAAGGTTTTGTCGGTAAAAGTTTTGCAGGTAAAGCTTCTGGGCTGATGCTGACCACCTGGATCGCTTCAGAGTAGGCAGGTCCAACTCGATCAGCAGTCCGAAAACTGGTGATCTGAATCAGGCGATGCTGTCGATCGAATTTGTGATTCGGGACCTCTAGAATGGTTCGACCCAAGCTGCTTTCGGGTAAAGGTCCGATCACGGGCGAGATGTAGGTAGGGTCTTCCAGTAGGGTTAATCCGTTCTGGTGCATTTGATTGCTGGCGATCGCGTAGGTGTAGAAGCGATTTGTGCCCAAATCGATCTGGAAGCGACTTTTGCCGCCATCACTGTCCTGAAATCGCAAAATTGCCAGTGCCATAGACTGATTGTGGTGTTGAATGGGTTCTAAGCGCTGGGTGTGGGTGCAGGTGCGGGTACAGGCGGAAGCTGTTGTCGAGGTGTGGCACCAGAGGCAACTTGCCCTGCGCCCAAATCAAAGCTTTCTTTGAAGTTATCGAGTTTGAAGTAGTCAGACTTGAATTGAATTTCGACAAACCCTTCTAATTCTGTAGAGGAATCTGCTCCCATGGTCGTTTCAGATCTAGCGTCAGAAACCTGGACTTTGGTTGTTGTATTCGATCTGCCAAAACTGACAATGCCGAGGTCGACGTTCCAGTAGTCAGTTGCCACTCGTGTAGCATCTTCATGACCTGTGTCAGTGTTGGTTGTTGTTTCGTCGGCGTTAATGCTAAATTTCACGCTTGCCCGAATGGTTCCTTTTTCCACCACTAAGCGAGAAACACCCATCAAGATCGTTTCTCGCAGCATGGTTCGGCGTTCTTTCGCCATCGCCAGCTTGATATCTAATAGCTTGGCTTGAATAGCGTTGTCATTCAGACTCACCTCTTTACCAGTCTTGTTGTCTACAAGCACAGGCTGTGGCGGTTCTTGGGGGGGGGACGCTGCGCCTTGTTTGGGGGTCGCTTGACGCCTGCTACGCCCACTGCCCTGACCCCCTTGCGCCATGCCCAGCTTGTAATCGTTGTTGAGTTTGGTCAGACTGTACAGAGCCTCGGTGTCGTCAACCTCTTTGGCAAATTGGGCGAGAGACTTGCTGGCTTCCTTCAAGAGTTTCTGAAAAGCTTCCATCTGTTTGATGTTGGCGTTCAAATTAGCATCAAAAACACCGTTGAGCAAATCTCGCACAAACCCAGGAAAATCTACTTTTTTAACCGTATCGCTAAGGATATCTGCGGTCGTTTGATCCTTCTTTCCCACACGTTGATTGAAGTGCCGATCTGAATCAATCAGATCGCCTGCCGTCATTTCGGTCGACAGTCCTTGAGCTTCGGCTAAGCCGTTGTAGTGAGCATCCACCAGCTCCTTATACAGCATCATCTGCTCTGATCGATCCATCGTCAGGAAGGATTGAGATTGAGCCAGTAGTTCACGGGTTTTGGCACGAGCTTGATCTTTTAGTTCTTGGTGTTCGGGCATTGCAATACTCCTGGAAGGGTGGGTAAACGAGGGGTGTTGGTGATTTGTTAGTTATTAGCTGTAATTGGGCCTTAATGGCCCAAACCTAATGCCAGCTAAACATCCCAATCGTCAAAATCCCCACCTTTATGGGCTTTTACGGGTTCTCGATGCTTGGGGGAGGGGGCTGGTGGTAGGTTTCTCCTAGCCTTACCCGCTGGCATTTTATGAGAGCCCTTACTACGGCTACTCGACTCCAGTGATGCCTGAGCAATGATCCAGGACTCGGCGGCGCTCAAGAGACGATCGAAATCGGTTGCACGCACTGCCGCTTCGGTTTCATAACCAGCCACCCACTGGAAAATTTTGTTGCCCTCAACAGCGAGCGATCGCAGAGTTGAAGTGGGGATCATCACCCCCAGGTCTTCCTTAGCAACTTGTTCAAGGACGCTCCAAAGGCTCTTGCGTCGCCCCCCAAAGTTCGTCAGGATTTCATCAGACCGAAGGATGTCTAGCGCTTCCTGAAGGTGAGCATAGTCTTCAGTGACTTGCACATGGGACATCCCCGTCATGTGCTCGGTCAGGTTATATTGCAAGTTCTTGGTAGCTTGGTAGAGTGACGATTTCGAGACCCAAACATCTTTACTGCGTTCTGACTTGCGAATATATTCTGCCACTTCTGCCATCAATTGGTGCCACAGCCCTGAGAAAGCTGTATTCACGACCATATTGGACAATAACTTCCCATTCCCTTTATTCAGCACTCGTTTATGGAGCATGGCACGCTCAGCGGGTGTGTTGCGCTCGTTTCGCAGTTTGTGGAAGCGGTAAAGGGCACTGGCGGTTGCTCCTTCCGGGATATCGAGCATCCCGCTAGCCCAACGCAATACCAATGCATTGGCAACATCAAATACCCGCATGACTTCACCGATCGTATAGACATAATCCAAAGCACCTGCTGCTTTGATGTTGGCTGGAATCACACCTTGGCGATCGACCGACTCAAAGCCATCGACTTGGAAATTCCAGGTCGCTTGACCACCCTTGATCCGCGCCGTGTCAATCGGGTCATCGGCAGCCGCGCTCGTTTTTAGGGCTTCGTTGTAAGCCAGAATAAAGTATTCGTCGTAAGCCCCGCTGTCAAAAAGCTGGTCGGATGTCTGATCTTTTCTGGTCTTAAAATCTACTCCCAATTTGATCAAATAATCCACTATCAACTTCTGGATTGTTGGGGTGAAGGAACTTTCTGGGAGTGCGCTCCGCTCGTCGATATATCTCTTGAGATAGTCAGGGATATTTTTTTCTCGATGTATGGTGCCCAGGAGTGTCGTCACGGAAGCACGCACTTGTCCGGAGCGAATGTCAATTCCTTGTTCCAGGGTGAGGTTGACGATCCGTGTCTGACTGGAATTAATCTTGATCTGTAAAGAACTAGTGACTTCTGCCAACAACCGCGCCAGAAAGTACCGTTTGGGCAAGTCCAAAACTCGTAGTAACACTGCGCTTGCTAAACCAGCAATGTCGTCTTTACTCACTGACTCGGTAGCTTGCAGTAAGACAAAGGCATAGATTTCGGAATTGGATAGTAGTGCTCTAGGAATATCTTCCAAACCACTACTATCGATGTTCTTGGTTAACTGATCAGTTTTTTCAACCGATAGGTACCTCGGCAGGCTATCTTTCGCTGTTTGTCCCAGCCCCAGCGTATGGGTATGTCCTTTATACTCTTCCCATTGCTGGTGCGTGATCCAGTATTCCGTTGCCTTGAGCGCTTTTTCCGCATAGGTATCTAGAGCCCATGTTCGCCTAATGGTCAGGACCCTATCTACTGCCCAGCCTTGCGAACCATTGTTTTTCTCTGTGGTTGCTGCCTCTACCATAGCCTTTCCATCCCTTAATAGTGATCTAATTTCAACGTCCATTGATTTTGCTTTAGCGCCCACTAACCCTTTTTGGAGGGAGCGTTGAGAAACATATCTTGGAGAACAGGCCAAGCTGGATAATTGAGTTCATCCGTTGCCTCATTCTTGGAGTTGTCTGGTGGTGCAGCAGGTGTTTCTTGATGTTTCATGAACAGATCTTCAAAAGATTGCCAAGTCTCTGGATCAATAGGAGGTTGGTTTTGGTTGCCGGGAGTTGTAGGTTTGATCAATTCCTGCACTTTATCTCTTAGCTGAATAATCTTAGGCTCGATATCTATCACCTGCTTTGTCGAGTTCATTAGGTCTTGGTAAGCAGTTTTCGCGGTTTTTGCTGCTGCTTCAACGTTATCTGCAGCGTCTTTGGCCTTTTTTGCGTTCGTTTGAGCGGTTTCTGCTGCCGTTTTCGCTAGCGTTGCGCCATCGATCGGATTGGTTGTATCTGCAACTGGTGCCACGTCTGCGACCTTTTGCGCCTCTTGTTCTTGCGTTTCGGCATTGCTCAGTGCATCCGTAATTACTTTTTCCTTGGCTTTCGCTATGTTGAAGGATTCCAGAGCGTTTCCGGATAGATTTAGGTTGGTAGATTTAGCTCTGTCTCGATTGGAATCGTCTCTTATTCGGTCTGCGGAACTAGTAATCTCGATCGCAATTTCCTGAATTTTGCTGTCTGCCACGCCCGCTTTAGCGATTTCCCAAACGGCAAGCCTAGCATAGTCTCTAGCCTTAGCAAGCGAAGCCGAGGCACGGGCTTTTGCAGCTTCCTTTTGGGCGATCGCAGATTGAAGTGCCGCATCATTGTCTTCCTTCAGCGCCCGATCAGCTTCTCTAGCTGCGTTGGCAACTTCAGCCTTTGCGGCGGTAACAGCTACTCTCTGAGCGTCGGCAACTTCAGTCTGTGCGTCTCTAACTGCATTGCCTTTAGCCGTGGTAATGCCAGATTGAGCAGCAGCGAGCGCTTTATTCACAGCGGTAACAGCTACTTCCTGAGCGTTGGCAACTTCAGTCTGTGCGTCTCTAACTGCATTGCCTTTAGCCGTGGTAATGCCA
>NZ_JCACCM010000198.1:0-14007 GCF_059501405.1 Myxacorys sp. | reverse complement strand
CGGTAACAGCTACTTCCTGAGCGTTGGCAACTTCAGTCTGTGCGTCTCTAACTGCTCCAACTGCATTGTCTTTAGCCGTGGTAATGCCAGATTGAGCAGCAGCGAGCGCTTTATTCACAGCGGTAACAGCTACTTCCTGAGCGTTGGCAACTTCAGTCTGTGCGTCTCTAACTGCTCCAACTGCATTGTCTTTAGCCGTGGTAATGCCAGATTGAGCAGCGGCGATCACTACCGCGATGATCTCAGATGTTACAGCCGCGATCAGATCTGGCTTAACGGCTTCTATCAGGTTCTTTTTGGCATCTTCTGAGCTTAATAGGGCCTCTTTCTCTTTACTGCTGTCGTCACTGCTGTCGTTACTGCTGTCGTTACTGCTGTTGTCTTTCTGCAAGACCATGACTCATCTCCCTTCGCTTAATTTGTAATCCAGTAGTTTGAGGGCATCGATTAGGTTGAGTTTGCCAAAGCCAGCTTTTCGATGTTTGAACCGAGTATCTACCTTGTCGGCAGTATGTTTGAGGATATGCTTTACCTGTCCATCGGTAATTGGTTTGCCCTTCTTGATGGCATAGGACTTAAGCAATGCAACTGCTCCTGCTACAAACGGTGAGGCGTGGGACGTCCCGGTGGAAAACGAGTAATCATTGTTTAAGTAGGTGCTGTAAACATTGGTTCCGGGAGCTACTAGGCTGACCTGTTTGCCATAGGTTGAGAAATATGCTGTCTGCCCTTGTTGATCGAAAGCTCCAACGGCAATCACATGGGGCAGTGCACCAGGGTAATACAGTTCCTCCCTACCATCGTTACCCGACGCTGCCACGATCGTTACGCCTTTATGTTTGGCGTAATTCACTACCTCCTCGTGGGGCAGTCCGCCGCCTGTATGGGGAATCCCCAGGCTCATGTTAATCACCTGTGCTCCCTGATCAACCGCCCACTTAATTCCGGCATTAATGTTATCGACCAATCCGGCACCAACCCGCTTGCCATTCCTTTCCATCGCACCCAGCACTCTAACGGGCAAGATGCGGCATCGAGGTACCACCCCTTTGGGCATAGACAATCCCTGCGCCCCAATGATGCCAGTGACGTGAGTACCATGACCGACCTCATCATCAGGGATATCATCAGCACCCAGGAAATCTCCAACAAACTTACTGGCTCCATCAATAATGTCTACAAAGTCATATCCTTTGAGGAGATTGTCCTTGTACTCCGGATGGCTCAGGATAACGCCAGTGTCTAAAACGGCAACGATAACACTGGGCTCGCCTTGAGTGAATTGATGGGCTTCATTGAGATAGATTGCCTGCCGAGAGTACAAATCCGTCTCAGTACTCATAGCAACGGGAATGGGAGATGGCAGGGGAACTGTCGCAACTTCTCCAATCCGTACTTCTTCCACAATCGGCAACTGCGAGATTTCTCGAATTAACTCTGGGGGAATGTCTCGATCGTCTCGAACAATCAGCCGGTAGACTCGATGCAGTCCGTTCAGGAGTTCACTCTGATCCCAGGACTGGTGAGCAGGTCTATATTCTCTGGCGACCCAAATAGGCAGTTTGTATTTGGCAAACAAAGCATCAATATCGGGATGGATGCTTGTGACAGCTCCGTTCTTGGTTTTCAATAGTTCTTGCCAGTGGGGTGCCTCCGCTAACCAGGAATCCTTTTTAATCTTCAACCTGAGGTGAGGTTTCATTTATAACAACCCTATTAGCTCCTAAAGCAATACAACCTAATTTACGAAGCAATACCAACCCAATTCACTATGAGTAATGACCTCACAGCAAGCAGACAAAGTAGGGAAAAGCTACTTTTTACACAGGTTTACACTAGAAAGAGTGAGGATTGTACTTTTAATGAGATTCAATCCTTTGAAAGGGAATTTCGTTTTATCGAGTGTAACCTCGTAAAAGGGATTAATTATTAGTAGTTGTCTAGAAATAAGAAAAAAAGTCCTTGAAAGCTTTATCCACAAGCATTTCAGCCGATTTTGATGAAAATCGCTGTAACCTTTGCTAGGACTTTCAGCCACTTCTCTCGTTATTACCCGACAAGTCCATTAATGAGCATCAAGTATCTATTGATACGAGTAGTGAGTATCATACTTTAACCAACCAACATTTTAACTTTAACGGCTATGCGGAGATTAAACTTTACAAACGTCACCCACTGCTAGAGGAATTTACGCCTGAGGAAAGTGAAGATCGTCTCTACAATCTGGTTTCGGAATATCTATGCCGCGAGAACCTGCAAGCACTCCCTGTGAGTCAACGCTCTTTGATGACGCTAGTATTACGCAAGTTGTTAGCGTCTTCAACCTTTGCGATCGCTGGTGCACTTACTTCGATCTCAAATCGGCTGAAGACTAAGCTCCGCAAACAAGAGCCAACGCAGTCGCTTGTGGACGAACTAGATGAGGATTATGAAGCGCTAGAGGAAACCGCTGAGGAGTGGGCAGAAGATGAGCAATCAATACTCTCAAGATCTGATCGCACTATTTTAGAGCGCGAGATCAGGGAGCTTGATGAATTTACTCAACTCGCTACTTCTATTGAACATTTAGTCGGAAGTTGCGCTCAACAATCGCCTTCCAATCGGCTCGATAAGGTGGTGTATTAGAGACGCGAATATTTAAGGCATTAACAAGGTTGTCAGCCATATAACCCTCAAACTCACCTCGATCTGCCAGAATCATCTCTGGCAAATGGTAGCTAGCCCAATCCTCTTCAGCAATCTCAATTCCGTATTCCTGACAGAACGTGACCTTATCGCTAGCTGCATTTTCCATTGCCTGCATCGCGCCGACCCAACTTGGTCCCTCCAGTGTGACGCTCATACCAACAATCATGCGGCTGAATACATCAATCACAACATAGATCACAGGTCGCCCAATGATTCGAGTGCGATCGAGAGAACTGACCAAGTAGATGTCACCGATCGTGGCATCAATCTGATAAATAGACCCAGGACCAAATGCCATCTGGGTAGAATCTCCTAAAACCTCACGATGACGTAGGTTATAGCGACGTTTGCCTTCACGAGTAGACAAAGCTTGGGGGACATTCCGCTCCTTCTCATACCAGTAACGAAATTGTCCAAAACTTGGTAATTCCCCAGCAGTTTCTGCTTAAGAAGATCGAGATGATCCGGCTGTAATGATTTTGGCTGTTCCAAAGCTTCCGATTTACTATCTACTGATAGTTCACGACCCTGGTTATTTTCTGTCTTAGCTAATTCAAATCCCTCGACTGCCCACCGTTCAGTCTTCTCACTTGACCTATTGTCTCTAATACCTGAGATTCTTTGTCTATCGGTTAAATTGTTATCTAAAACATTTCCAGTCATCGTTTCTGCTCTCGTCACTACATCCTCAATATGAGCAACCAAATCAACCTTTTCCTGTAGCTCTTTACCTTGATTTTTTTGATTTTGCAGTTTTTCATAGGCAATCATGTACTCGATGTCATAAAAATTCTTGTTTGCATAGCGTTCTGAAGAACCAGTGAGAAAACATTTTTCAAAACTTCTACCATCGGAAGAAGGAAGATAAATGAAGTTTGGGTTTCTAACATCATAAGTGACAGTTAGAGACTTTTCCGATGCTGATAAGAATCCACTTCTAGCTCTTTCAAACCATTGCTCCTTAATCGCCCTATCACAGATGTAATACATCTCCTTACCTTTAAGCTTGATACCTTTAGCAGTAATGGCTGCTTTTTCAGTTGGCATTAAGTTCAGCTTGACGATGTCTTCGCTAAAAGTTTTAAGTCTACCGGAGCGATTAGCAATCCCCCACTTCCAAAGCTCTACAGGAGTGCACAGTACATCATCTGCAATCATTGCCTCATCTCTTTCATATGTATTTAGATGATGGTGATTATTATAAAAAAGAATAATACGAATAATAATTTCAGTGAACTGCTCTATATCAAGCCTACTATCAAGGCGATAGTCATGTGCTCCTCTCTGCCTAAAATCTACATCTACATAACCGGGCAGAAATGGCTTGACATGACCGTGAATTATAGAAAAGTACCTTTCTACTAAACCCTTCCAGTCAGCTCGGTATGCAGCAGCATTTTCAATACGAACATGAAGGTTAGGAATGAAGTTTTTCTCAATAGGCATTCCTAGTAGTTCGCCCCTATCTCCTAGGATTGCATCGGGCAAGTGATGGCATAGCCAGTCTTCTTCAGTAATCTCAATACCGTATTCTTTACAAAACCGCACTTTGTCTGTCGCGGCATTGACTAGCGCCATCATTGCGCCTACCCATGAAGGACCCTCCAAGCCAACATAAGCACCTACAACCATTCGACTAAAAACATCAATAACTACATATATTACTGGTCTGCCAATGATCCAAGTTCGGTTGTACTTAGAAACCAGATATACATCAGCAATAGTTGCATCAATTTGATAGCGAGAGCCAGGTCCAATAGTTTCCATTCTGGATGTTCCTGTAATTGCTCTATGCTCTAAAGCGAATTTTTTTGCTCCCTTACGTGATGTAATTGTCTTCGCCACATCAACTTGATGCTCAAGTTGATACCAATACCTGAATTGGCTTAAAGTAGGCCTTTCATATATTGGCTTCAATATAGATTTCATTACGCCGTTTTGGTCATATCTAATCTCCTCTCTGTAGTATTCCTTAATCATCTGTTCATAGGCGCTTATTAGCGAATTTCTTTTAGGAGTGTTGTAGTATTTTGCTACTGCTATTCTGAAGATTTTTCTATCTTTCTCAGTAACGTTAACTCCCTCTCTAATGTCTGGATCCTGATTGTGCTTTTTGGGTCTACCTCTCTTCTTTTCTCCGCAGCCTTTGTTCTTCCCTTTTCCTGAGGAGTTAACATAATCAGGAATAAGAGCATTCTCAGTTTTTCCTCTCTGCCAAAATCTTCTTAGGTACTTATAGACGGTTTTTTCTATCAACTTGTCTTCATGTCTTCCAATGTTGTAATTTTCAACAACTTGTTTAACCGAAGAGCCACGAAAATCTCTGTAATAAATTTCTGGTTCTTGAGCAACAAGAGATGAAATTATCTCCCAAGCTTTGGCTCTGTGTTCTTTTTCCCTGTCTGTTAAATCAGCTTCACGAACTATTCTTACCCAAGGATCATTCGGCAGCTTAATGGCAGAGCCCTCGGATAAAGCTTCTAATATTTCAGAAACTCTCCTTGTTTGAGGAAATCCTAGTCTTGCATTGATGTCAAATACAAATGCAATGACATAACCTTCATCAATCCACAAGACCCTCTCAATCAGTGAATTGTCTGAACTATTTTTCCACTCTATTAAATCATTCGTAAATAAATAATTGTGCATGGTTTACTTGTGCAAAGCTAATGAATAATTCTTTGGATCGCTTTAGCAGAAGGGCAACTCGATATTTTTGTATTTAGAATGTCCATGACAATCTCCTTTCTAGCTACTAAGTGCTTGAAGAGATAAAGTGATGTCCCCATCTCTAGATTCTGCTCGTTATCTAAAGCTTTTGTAATTTGATTAATAGTGAGATCGCTTTCCTGAAGCCTAACCTTTAAAGTCTTTGCTAGAGACTTAAGTTCTTCAATGTTCATCTCTGGAGTTACTTCCAACCAATAAGCAGAATGGATCCACTCGATATTCTCTGCTAAAAGCTTAGGAATTCCCTTCTCGGTAATAACGTCCCAATCAATACCTTCCGCTAAGTAGTAACGCCTTTCCACCTCCAATCTCTCAGCAACTGATTTCTTCTCTAATTCCTGTGTCATCTTGACTGTTCGGGCCATCGGCACTGACTTGCCATTTTGCTTTACAGTCAGCATAAAATCAGTAGTTAGAACGTAGGGAACCCCGCTTTCAGAATCTTTAGGATATTTCCATTCAATCTCGTCAGCGACTTCCATCGCCAAATTAAGCTTAGACAAAGGAAACTGTTCTCTGATATCTATAATATTCTCTGACCACTCAAATATATAGAAGAGGCGTCTCTCATGGTCTGAGAGTAGGTGATGATCTCGGTTAGTCTTCCAGCCAACTTCTCTCGAAGATCTGCCTCGTGAGGAAACATCTCGCACCGTGAGCCAGGGTTTGTAATTCTCTCCTTCACCTTGTCCCCGGCCTTCCTTGATATAACGATCAAACGTAGCTTGCGTCCATTTACGCGTTCCTATGCTCATGAAAAAATCCTTGAAATTCGTGTGCGGCCATAACTGCTCTACCCACTTTTCAAGGATTATAGTTCAATTGAACTAAATTGTTCAACCGTTTTATGAATTGTTCAACCGTTTTATGAATTGTTCAACCGTTTTATCACTTCACAACAAATACGACATACAACCCCAATTATTCGACCGTCACTGATTTCGCTAGATTACGAGGCTGATCTACATCTAGACCGCGCCGTGCGGCAATATGATATGCCAACAACTGTAGCGGAATCACCGTCAGAATCGGCGACAGAATTTCATCAATGTGTGGAACCGGAATTAGGGTATCAAACGTATCGGCAGCGTCTTGTTCATCCATAGGCGTTACTCCAATTAGACGAGCATCGCGCGCTCTAGCTTCTTGAGCATTGGAGAGAACCTTCTCAAAGACAGGCCCTGGCATAGCAATCGCAACCACCGGAACCTTAGCATCTAACAGCGCGATCGGGCCATGTTTCATCTCTCCAGCAGGATAGCCTTCCGCGTGAATATAGCTGATTTCTTTCAGCTTTAATGCTCCTTCCAGGGCAATCGGAAAGTTAATACCCCGTCCTAGAAAGATAAAGTCTTGAGTTTCCGCAAAGTCGTGAGCAAGTTCTTCGATGTAGCGCTCCTGACTTTCCAAAATCAGTTCAATCTGAGCCGGAAGCTGACTTAAGCCTGTCAGTAATGCTTCAATTTGTTGAGCCGCGATCGTTTGACGGTGGAACGCAATGTCGATCGCAAGCGCATAAAATGCCATCAGTTGCGCAACAAAGGTTTTTGTCGCGGCCACTCCAATTTCAATGCCCGCATGAGTATCGATGATATTAGAAACCAACTGACCGAGGGAACTTTCAGGACGGTTGGTAATTCCGAGGAGACGCGCTTCAAACTCTTCCGATTTATTGTCTCGTCGAGCTTTTTCCATTTCAAGCGCGGCTAAGGTGTCGGCCGTCTCACCCGATTGAGTCACGCCAATCGTCAGCGTATGAGGAACGAGTGGAGCAGGCGCGTATCGAAATTCCGACGCATAATGAATCGTGGTCGGAACATCTGCTAACTGCTCCAACAAATATTTACCTACGAGTCCAGCGTGCCAACTTGTTCCACAGGCCACAATTTGGACGTGTTGCAAATTTCTGTACCACGACTGAGGCAGATCAAATCGGATAGGAGAATTTTTGTGATCTGCTGACGTCCAAGCGCTGTTGACATATGCTTCTAGACACGATCGCACCACTCCCGGCTGCTCATAAATTTCTTTGAGCATGTAGTGTTTGAACCCTTGTTTCTCGACCATCACGGGGTTCACGTCCAGAGTCCGCGGAGCCTTTTTGAGGCGCTGTCCTCCAAAGCTGTAAATTTCGACGCCGAGCGGAGTCATACGAGCCAGTTCGCCATTTTCAAGGTTAAGAATGGCGCGAGTGTAAGGAATGAGTGCAGGAGTATCAGAGGCGCAGTAGAACTCTCCTTCCCCGAAGCCGAGAACGACGGGTGCTTGCTGGCGAGCGACAATTAGCTCATCCGGATAGTCAGCGCAAATGACGGCGATCGCAAACGCGCCTCGTAGCTTCCGCACCACTTGCCGCACTGCTTCTATCAACGGCTCTTCTGCAACTTGTTCTGCCTTGCTCAGTTCTTCGGCAATCAAGTGAGGAATCACTTCGGTATCGGTGTCTGAACGAAATTCACAGCCACGACTTTTCAACTCTTCGCGCAGCTCTCGGTAGTTTTCAATAATTCCGTTTTGAATCACGGCAATCCGCTTTGCCATGTCCATATGGGGATGGGCATTATATTCCTCAGGCTTGCCGTGGGTAGCCCATCGAGTATGAGCAATGCCAAGCCGAGCCGGATTCGTTTCACCAACCAATTTTTCTTCAAGATTGTGCAGTTTGCCTTTCGCCCGCACGCAGTGGATTTCACCTTCAAGAACCGTGGCAATTCCCGCAGAATCGTAGCCCCGATATTCTAGTTTCCGTAACCCTTCCAGCAAAATGCCGCTTGCTTCTTTTGTTCCGATATAGCCGACAATTCCGCACATTTAACGTTCACTCCTTGCTCGATGGTGATCGTAACCGCTACTGTAGCCTGACTCATATAATGGCCGCCAGCTTCCAATTAGACAGAAGCATCACAAAAACTTGATTATCTCTTCAATTGCAAGGTTTAAATAAGGTTTAAATTCTGTCCTGCTGCCAAGCCCACAAAAAACCTAAACCACAAAAAAAGGAGGCTATTGCTGCCTCCAATAAACTTTGAACCCACATGAATGAAAATGATTGCTGTATGAAGCTTGCCTTAGTAAGCCAGACCCATACTGCGAGTGGTTTCAGAACCCAGGTAAACCCGGATGCTGAGGAAGTCGGTTGGGCAAGCCGTCTCGCAACGTTTGCAACCAACACAATCTTCGGTTCTAGGCGAGGATGCAATTTGACCCGCCCGACAGCCATCCCAAGGAACCATCTCTAGAACGTCTGTAGGACAAGCCCGGACGCACTGAGTGCATCCGATGCAAGTGTCATAGATTTTGACTGTATGCGACATGTTATGAAAGGCTCCAGATTAGTGCGCTTTATGTTTTGCAATATCTGTAGTCCCTCGATCTAAAGGTTAAAAACCGCTAAATCTCAGAATCAATGCTCAGTTTACTCTAGAGGGTGATCGCACGCTGTGAGACAGTTGCAAAAGTTTAAATTGCGTTACGTCGGACGGGAGAAAGGATGATTTGAACAGTGCGATCCTTCCGAGCTTGGCAAGGCCAATCGCGTCGTTCAGAGTCTTTAGCATTACGATCAAAGCAGTACGAAAAACACTTACACCTATGTCCTACAAATTATGTCCTACAAAGTCAGTGCTGTAATTGAGAAAGATGAATACGGCTATTACGCATATTGCCCAGAACTAAAAGGCTGCCAGACGCAGGGTGAATCGTTAGAAGAAGTTAAAGCCAATATTCATGAAGCAATCGAGTTGTATATCGAGACGCTTTCAGATGAAGAAAAACAGACCCTCCTAAGCCAAGAAATTTTAACCATGACCGTCGAGGTACAGGTTGCCTAAACTTCCTCGCTTGACGGCTCAAGAAGCCGAAGAATTAGTGTTCGCTGCTGGTTTTGTTCTCGTTAGAAGTAAAGGGAGTCATCGTATCTACATAAGGAATACAGAGCGAGTTGTCATTCCCTTTCATTCTGGCAAAATTCTCCATCCCAAGATTGTGAAGCAAGTGATGGACGCGCTCTCACCCCATGACGACGCTCAAGACATCTAATCTCGATCGCTCCAGCTTTACAATCCCAATTTCTCTAAAACGGGACGAGTGGAAACAATATGTCGATCGAGTCCCAAGTCTTTTGGGCTGACCCCTAACGCTAGCGCCACCAATTGCGGCAGATGCAGCACAGGTAAGCCGAGTTTTTCGTCGATCACTTTTTCGACTTCAGGTTGGCGAGAGTCCAAATTCAAGTGGCACAAGGGACAGGGCGTCACCATACAATCTGCACCCGATGCGATCGCATCTCTAATATGCATTCCCGCCATTTTAAACGACTGATCTGTGGCATAGCTCGAAAGCGGCCATCCGCAGCATTGCGTTCGTCCACGGTAGAGGACTGGAGTTGCACCCACCGCCTCAAACAAGTTCTCCATTGACTTTGGATTGAACGGATCATCGTAAGGATGAGCTTGTCCGCGCAACAAGTAGCAGCCGTAGAACGCCGCACAGTTCAAGCCAGAAAGTTTGCGACTGACTTTTTGAGAGATTTCCTCTAGTCCATAGTCTGCCACTAAAGCCCAAAGCAAATGTTTCACGTCGCTGCTGCCCTTATAGGGAGAACAGCCTTCTTTCTTGAGGAAGCCATTGATCTGCTCAATATAGGCAGGATCGCTCGTTTGCGATTCTTTCAGCCGTTCATGAACACTACCAATCACGCCTTGGCAAGTGCTGCAATGCGTCAGCAACGGCAAATTTAATTCTTCTGCTAAAGCAATATTGCGAGCGTTTACGGTGTCTTCGAGAAGCTGAGAATCTTCCTTGAACGTGCCGGAACCGCAGCATGACGCTTTCTTGAGTTCAAGCAGGTCAATGCCGAGCGATCGCGTTAGCGCTTTGGTCGATTGGTCTAGTTCCCGGCAAGCTCCTTGGGCGACACAACCGGGAAAGTAAGCGTATTTTAGTGTTCTGGAGGACATGGTAGAAGGGATGAGGGATGAGGGAGGGCAATGCCCCGCGCCTAGCGCCAAAGGCGCAAGCTGCGAAGGACATAGCGCAGAGCGCAACTTCGCAGGAACCGCGAGGAGAGATGAAAGCAACCTAGAATGTAGCTCCTCAAAATAACCCTAGAGACTGATCCTAATTTAAATTTGCTTGGTGATTACGATCGACAATAGGTGTAAGCATTATTTCTTAGACTTACTTATAGTTTATTTATTTCTCTTCTCGAACCAAGTAGAAACGCTTATTTGGAGAGGCTCAATCTTCCCTTTCATTCCTCCTCCCTTATCCTTCCATTCCTGTCTTAATCTGCCGACGACGCTTTCCGATAAGATGAAGAGATGCTTAAAATCGTATTGTTGGCAGCAATGCTTATCGAAACGTTGTAAACAATGCGATCGCAAGCATGAGACCTTAGATATAGCGAGATTTATCGCTGCTGCAACCAGTTGAGGAACCTATGAGCGAGACTGAAATTTTTGAGAAAGTAAAAAAGATCGTGACCGATCAACTCGGCGTCGAGTCTGGAAAAGTCGTTCCTGAAGCAAACTTTGCGAATGATTTGGGCGCAGACTCACTCGATACCGTTGAACTCGTCATGGCTCTAGAAGAAGAGTTTGATATTGAAATTCCAGACGAAGCGGCTGAAGAAATTGCCACCGTTCAAGCGGCGGTTGACTACATTAGCAACAAGGTTACTGCTTCTGCTTAATTTGTGGGCGGTAGGCAATTCGGTTCGCAAAGCATCGAAAGAGCGAGTCAGCGCCTATCGCCTTTAGCCCCCCGTCTAACCTCATTGTTTTTGGGTGTAAAACCCCTCCGAGTGGAAATCATGACAAATTCTGTGAATAAGCGCGTTGTTGTCACGGGGCTTGGTGCAATCACACCGATTGGCAATACGCTGGCTGATTATTGGGACGGGTTGATGAGCGGACGGAACGGCGTTGCGCCGATTACACTGTTCGATGCGTCGCGCCACGATTGTCGCTTTGCGGCGGAAGTGAAGGGGTTTGACCCTCACGTTTACCTCGATCGCAAAGATGCGAAGCGGATGGATCGCTTCGCTCAGCTTGCAGTAGCAGCAAGTAAGCAAGCTTTAGAAGATGCTCAGTTCACCATTAATGATTTGAACGCTGAACAGGTTGGCGTTCTGATTGGAACCGGAATTGGCGGCTTGAAGGTGTTGGAAGATCAGCAGGAAGTCAACCTCACCAAAGGTCCCGATCGCTGTAGTCCGTTTATGATTCCGATGATGATCGCGAACATGGCGGCTGGTTTGACCGCAATTCACACCGGGGCAAAAGGTCCGAATTCCTGTTCAGTGACGGCGTGTGCAGCAGGGTCAAATGCGATCGGGGATGCGTTCCGATGGGTTCAGCATGGCTATGCTCAAGCGATGATTTGCGGTGGCACGGAAGCAGCAGTTACTCCACTTTCGGTGGCAGGCTTTGCCGCCTGTCGTGCGCTCTCGTTTCGCAATGACGATCCGACTCATGCCAGTCGCCCGTTTGATAAGGATCGTGATGGCTTTGTGCTGGGTGAAGGTGCTGGAATCCTTCTACTAGAGGAAATGGAACATGCCTTGGCTCGTGGGGCGAAAATTTATGCCGAAATCGTGGGTTACGGCGTGACGTGCGATGCGTTTCACATGACGGGTCAGCTTCCGGGCGGGGTGCAGGCAGCGAGAGCGATGCAGTTAGCGATGAAAGATGGGGGACTGTCGCCTGAGCAAGTTAGCTATGTTAATGCTCACGGGACGAGTACGCCCGTTAACGATCCAAACGAGACCGCCGCGATTAAAACGGCATTGGGCGACCATGCGTATAAGATTGCTGTTAGCTCGACCAAATCGATGACAGGGCATCTACTAGGCGGTTCGGGTGGCATTGAAGGGGTCGCAACGGCACTGGCGATCGCGAACGATCGGGTTCCTCCGACGATAAATTTTGTCGAAGCCGATCCTGAATGCGATTTGGATTATGTACCAAATCAAAGCCGCGCCTTGAAAGTTGATGTGGCGCTGTCTAACTCCTTTGGCTTTGGTGGGCATAATGTGACATTAGCGTTCAAAAAGTTTGTGCGTTAACGGGTTAAGTGATGTTTTAATCTAGCGATCGCAGGAGATGGGTCTAACTCGCATCCTGCGATCGCTTCTTTTTGAGCATAAAAAAACCCCGGCTTTTGCACAAAGCCAGGGTAATCAAGGAATCTACCAATGCCAAGAATTTATCGATTAGTTCTGCTCGTTCGCTTCCGCTTGTGGCTTCGACTTTAAACGGGTGGCGATTCCCTTGCGGACGACTTCACTCGTTGGGGTTCCACCGGCTAAGCGATACTGATCGCTATCCTTGCCATACTTGAAGGCAATGCCTAACATCGCTTTTTGGCTCAACTGATTGAGTTGTTTTTCTAGATTTTGAATGTTGATTTGGGTTGAATCGATCATGGCTAAGGCATCGTTATAGGCGTTGACCTGATTCCGCAGTTGTTCAACGGTGCTTTGGATGGTGATGACGCTACAGCCTTCTCCGAGATCTAAGTTTGGGTCGATCGCTTTTAATCCGGCTAACCGATGTTCTATTTTTTCGGCAACGTGAGCCGTTTTCTTTTGACGAGACATGAGAGATACGCTCCTGGATGACAGTACTATCGACCGAGGTTGAGGCTGAACACCGCAAGCGGGTTGGGGCGAGTCGTGCGGGTTGTACTTTTCGTCGGTCTTTGGGTTGGATATGCCCAGTTTGGCTCATATAGGGACGGATCTCAGTCAGCAAAGTCCGCAGAGAATCATGATGTTTTGGTGAAGGGAATTGGCGGATATTCGTAGTTTCTTGCAGAGAGCAGAGTGACTGGAGGGTGACGTGATGCTATTCATCCTCTTCCTTCTTGTCGCGCAAAGCTTTGAACTCAGGGTGCTTTTGCTCTGCATGAACCTGAAGAATGCGGGCGAGAACAGCGACTTTATCTTCTCCGTTGCAACGTTGGGCTAGGCGGAGTGCTTCACCCCAGTTGCCAAGTTCTGCGTGGAGTTGGGCAACCTGTTTGCTTACGCGACTGCCTTGAGAAATGTCTACATTCTTAGTTGCATCGACTAGGATATTTTTTGCTTGGGTGAGATCGCCCAATTCAAAGTAGGCCTGGGCAATCGACTGGAGAGACTCCGCTTTACTAGATTCAGATTCAATCGATTTAGCACTGTTGAGCGCTTGGGCGAGGAGTTGTTTCCCTTGCTCAGCATCTCCTAGCTTGCCGTATGCTTCAGCAATCGACTGGAGAGACTTCGCTCTCCTAGATTCAGATTCAATCGATTTAGCACTGTTGAGCACTTGGACGAGGAGTTGTTTCCCTTGCTCAGCATCTCCTAGCTTGCCGTATGCTTCAGCAATCGACTGGAGAGACTCCGCTTTACTAGATTCATCTTTAATCGATTTAGCACTGTTGAGCGCTTGGGCGAGGAGTTGTTTCCCTTGCTCAGCATCTCCTAGCTTGCCAGATGCTTCAGCAATCGACTGGAGAGACTTCGCTCTCCTAGATTCAGATTCAATCGATTTAGTACTGTTGAGCGCTTGGGCGAGGAGTTGTTTCCCTTGCTCAGCATCTCCTAGCTTG
>NZ_JCACCM010000197.1:0-5877 GCF_059501405.1 Myxacorys sp. | reverse complement strand
GAATTCACCGTCCTCACTAGCTTTCCAGCTTCTTAGTTTTGTCAGTCAAGCAGGGTCGCTACATCAAAAGATCGATCACCATTGACAAGGTAAGCCCGAACGCGGCACCTAAGACAAACACCCGAAGGATTTCAGGATCGACGCCATCGAACTCATCAAATTGCCAATATTGAAGCCACGATCGCCAAGGACTCTGCTTCTTCATGTCCTGCCTCATCAAAAAGAGCGGTGCAAACTCAAATGAGTTCACTCACCGCTAAGAAGTTAAAGTAGATAATTCTCCGAATTAAGAATCATCCTGCTCTTCTACCTAGATCATCGAAAGAACCGTGTCCGGCTCGCTCTTCTCAGAACGATGTAACACGTTAGAAGAAAACCAAGCCAGAAAAGCTTCCCTAACCAGTTTTCTCCTAGTTCCTCCGGCACTTGTGGAAGTTTGGAAAATATATCGGGATTGGCTGATACAAATATACGAGCCAAGCCGATAGGAATTAAGCAGTATAAAAATGTGCGAAACACATTTATCTCTCTAAAGGGAGCCTCAGAATAGACTATTTCTGATGACTCTCGTTTTTGCCAATGTCGATCGTTCCTTGAGTGCTGCGAACACTCGCAAGACCAATCGACGCTTCTTTCGGTCAGTATTCTTGGAAAGAGAAACTCTTTCTAGGCACTGACTTTTTTTATTTGTAGCTTCGTAAAGGTGTCCCAGTCGTAACCGAGCGTGCTTGTGTCAGACACCTCACCCAAAAAGAACCAAAAACACGAAACCGACAAGCAACACAAATTAAGTTGATTATAGCAACATTGAAATGGTAAAAGTGCACTTGCTCAACGGAATTCTTTAATTAATTTTTCTCACCGCAAAGTGAGCAAAGCCTAAACACTCGTAGACATATTGAATAAAAGACAATAAAAGGGATTGATTGATGAAAGTAGCAGTTGCTGTCTACAGCTTGTAGACATGCAAGAAAGCTTACTCTACAAAGCTTTTTAGGCGTTTTTGTTGTACCTTTGTTAGTGCATAAGGTGCGAGAAGGATTTTCTTTAAATGATTGCTTACTACATCAACTACGGTAAATCTTTCGCGCTGTGTTTTTTTGAAAGACTCTTGGCTTAAAAGCTTTATAGAGGTTCTACACAGCCGTGACAAAAAAGTGCAAGCACGCGGTGGATGGCCGAGCTGCCTTCAAGCCCTAGGCGAAATAATTTGTCTCTTCGGTACTTAAACGTAAGCGATAATGTTAGATGTTACGGTCAATGTTTCGCAATAAGTTCCACACGATGTCACAGGGTTGTTTCCTTACTACGTTACGGAATTGTTTCTAGTTTGCATTACTGCATTTATTGCAAGAGAAGCTTAACGTATTTGCGCTAATTTAGAGGCCGCTTTCTTGTGCTTTTGTACTAACGAAACTGTTAGTGTGCCAGCGTTAACTTTCTGTTACTTTCTGCGATACTACTGTCGAAACACCCTTGAAACAAAACGCGGTAAAATTTGTGAAACGTTGTGGTAACAACAAGTGAAATAATCTGTGGAAACATGCACATAAATTTCAATCGATAGTTCGATTGAAATTTATGTGAAAACTTCTTTAATAAATTTCTAGGAGCTATCTCTCACTTCATCCCTTTTGTATTGATCCAAGCAATTGCTTTAGCCACTACAGTAGAGGTGGCCCTTTTGCCTCTTTTTAAGAAAAATGCTCACCGTTTCAAAACTCGGTGCCCATTCCTACTCCTATTTCATTCGACAATGTCAAGTCACCGATTCAGAGCAGTCCTTTGACCCTTCTTTAGCTGGAGAGCCTAAAGGGGTGTGGCTCGGGAAAGGTGCTGAAGCTTTGGGCCTCTACCATGAAGTAAAAGCAAAAGACCTACAGCATCTATTAAATGGCTTTGATCAAGACGGAGAAAAACTTGTTACTAATGCTGGGTATCGAAATCATACCCCTGGCTGGGGTTTGGTGTTTGCAGCCCCCAAATCTCTATCGCTTACCTGGGCACTTTCTTCACCCTCCGTACGGGTAAAGATTGAGGCTCTACATCTTGAATCAATTCAAAAGGCCGTTGACTATTTTGAGTCTCAAACCGTCTCTCGGCGCAGCGCTGGTGGAATTGAGCGATTACCGGTGAAATTAGTCGTTGCCTGCTTCAATCACTCAACCAATCAAGCCGGAGACGTACACCTCCATAGCCATTGTCTCGTGACGAATACTGGAATTGGTGTTGAGCAAGAATTTTCCGGAGCCCTGCAAAGTCGAATTCTTTATCGCTGTCAGAAAGCAGCAGGTGCGCTCTATCGGGCTGAGTTAGCAGCAAAGCTTCAATCCGAATTAGGCTTTCAGATTGCTCGTGTGGGTGACTCGTTTGAAATTGAGCCATTTTCAAGAGAGAAAGGGATTTATCGATCGCTCCTGAACACACTTTCTTCTCGCAGAGTTGAAATTGAGCGCTACGAGCCAAAGTCTCCGGCAGAGACCGAACGGGTTGCGAGAGCCACGCGCCCGCCCACCAAAGAACTTAAATCGCGGCAAGAGGTGATTACCTCTACGTGTGAGCTCGCTGCACAGTATGGCCTAACTCAGAAGCGGATTGAAGGCTTGCTTCACCCTCCACGAGAGCAAGGCTTGATCAAATCAAAGTGGGCAGAATGGCAAACAATGCGAGAGGCCAGAACGGCAGTCGTGAAATTTCAAAGCCATTTCTCAGAGCGTGATTTGGTCTTTCATTTGGCAACAGCAGCCCAAGGGCGAGGTATTAAGGCAGAGCGGGTTAGAGAGCTCGCCCAGAAAATTCTTCTTAGTCCCTATATTCGCCCAGTAGGTGAAGTAAACGGCGATCGGCGCTACACCACAGAAAGAATCTATCAGCAGGAAAAAGCCTTACTTTCTTCGATTGAGAAAATTCACGCCCGCTCGCTCACTGTCAAGGGTAAAACTGTTGACCAGGTCATCCAGAGGAACGCTCAATTGTCTCCTGAGCAATCGGCGGCACTTCGACACCTTTGTACTGGTTCAGCTGGCCTTAAAGTCATCAGCGGCCTCTCTGGAAGTGGAAAAACTCAAGTAGTGGGAGCCCTTGCTCAGGCATTATATCAATCTGGGTATCACGTCATCGCTCTTTCTCACACGAACCAAGCAGCTCAACAGGTAAGCGATCGCACGCCCCTCGCCCTTCGCTCTTTCAGTTGACGGATTCACCCAAACATTTCTCAGTCGGGCAATTTCTCTGGGGAGTAGAGCAAAAGCGCTTCTCGCTGTCCCGATCTTCGGTTGTGATTGTCGATGATGCGCAAAAACTTTCGCTCACTCAAATCAGTACCCTTACTGCTTTAGTCGACCGTGCAGGAGCCAAGCTCATTTTCTCTGGCGATACCAAAGTTAGGCAGTTTAGCGGGGCCTTTCAAGCGATCGCAAAACGACATGCGCCGGTTGAACTTACTGAACTTCATCGCCAGGCAAAGGAGTGCGATCGGGTATTTGTGCAAGCCATGGCAGATGGAAAGACTCTCGAAGCATTAAAGGACTTAGCGCAGCGCAATCAATTAACCCTTAGCTCCAGCCGAAGTGAAGCGATTAAAATAACGGTAAATCAATGGGCGACACAGGCAATTAATGATTTAAAGAATCATGTATTGATTTCTGATTCAGCAGAAAATGTGCGGGACCTAAATGTAAGCGCCCAAGCTACCCTAAAGCAGCAAGGCGTGTTACAGGGAACTTCCCTTCAGGCCGGATTACTGAATGTCTACGTCGGAGATCGAATTCGGTTTACTCAGAACCGGCGACTAGATGACATTTACAAAGGGGATGGAGCAACAATTCTAAAACTTAACCGAATCATGCAATCGGCAACAGTTGAGCTTGATAACGGGAAGCGGCGAGTCATATCCCTAAAGGATGCAACAGGGATTGAGCTAGGTTATGCCGTGCGCTCTACTCAAGTGAATGCTGCTCCCAAGTATGCTCATGTGCTGACTGAGGCCATCAGTAAAGAGCAGACGCTTGATCACGTCACCCAATTTCGGGAAGGCCTCTATCTCAACACATGGCGCAATGATGATCCCCTCATGCACGAGGTAGCTCACACGATGCGTCAGGAGCGAAGTCAGCAGCTTGCGATCGATGTGGAGTTGGAGCGGGAGCGATAACCTTAATCTAAATTAAGGCAGTCTGAGAGCAGTGTGCAGCTTAATCAGCGGAGAATTCAGAGGTGGAACTAATTTGCTGTCCCTTAAGAAAATCTTCTAGGCCTGCGCGAGTCGCCTCAGCTATTCGTCGTTCAAAATCATCTAACGCATCATCCTTCTCTGCAAGAAACGAGAGTCCTATGAGTTTATAGAGGTTAGCTTCATGGACGGGATTACTAATGTCTTCAAGACTAAAACTATAATTTAGTTCTCGCATTTTCCTTCCCTGCCACGTTGCGGCTATGCTATAGCGACGCGTTAACTCATAGAAATGAACAATTCCATCGTGTGCAACGATAGTATCTTCATCGCACTGCCATTCAGAATTTTCACATCTTTGCTCAATTTGCTTAATGCTAGCCTAATACTTATCAGTTTCTAACTTTTTAGCGCTGGCAATTGTACAGATTTCCCTAGCTGCCTCGACCCAGATCTGAGAGGCAATTGTTTGCATTTTGGTTTCGCTGTTGAGCGTTTCCCAACATCCTTGCCCCTTATCCTTGCCCCTCAGAAATGCCCATATATTAAACATCGCGCTTCTTTTTGTATCTGAAATACTCTAGGACAAGTGGATGAATGCGATATCGTAACCCTCTATCGTCTAGTTCCTTCAATAAGCTATAGGCGATAAATGTCCGCCTTGATCCGCGTAGTTGATCTCTACGCAACTTGCGCAGAGGAGAGAGAGACCTGTTGCTGGCTGCCAGTTTTTGCTTGAACTCCTCAACCAACGTCCAAGACAGGAAATCAGTATCTCTGAATCCTATCCCTATTATCTTTCCAAGAAGTTTGTCGTTTTCACTTAAGATATTCCATGTCAAATCCAACGCTGCAACTAAGCCCCTCCTCGCTGTGGCTCCAATTCTTGTCTCTGCCCTAAATATAAACCCTTCATGTTCTACGAGATCTGAGTCTTCTGCTAGTTGGTTCAGTTCTTCAAGCAGACTAAGTACATCTACTTCCTTGTTAATTTGCAGATAGGTCCCTAAACATTCAAGTCCTAGCGGTAGATTTCCAACCCGCTCACAAAGGCGAGTTACAACGTCTATCGTAGACTCAGAGACTCGTTCATCTTTAACCAGGTATTTTAGAAGTTTCAGCGCATCAACAGTCTTAAGTTCATCAACATCAATACGCTCAAGATGAAGCTTTCCTGTATCCGTATAGCGGGATGTAACTAATAACCTAAATCTCGTAAAACGACTTAATTCATCTAAAAAACTTCTTAAGTATTCGTATATTTGAATATCATCAATAATGATAAGAACTTTCTCGTCAGAGTTTTGCTCCCAGCTCGAAAGACAGTATCGCAATTGCTCTACAGGTGACCTTCGATCATCAGGAATTCGGATATGGAGAATAGAACGAGCGAAGGTAGTAATTTCGTTTGCAATTAAATCAAAAATTTCCTTCTCGCCAGCAAATTTCTCCCCGTTTGTGGAAATCCAGAAAATTCCATCTGAGAAATTCTGCATACTTTCATAAGCGAACTGGATAGCTAGTTCCGTCTTTCCTGCTCCAGCCATTCCACTGAGCGCGATCGCAGCTCCTGAGATCTCTAGCTGTTTCTGCACTTTCTCCAAGAGTTCTTGCCGTCCAAAAAATCCTTCTTGCTTTACCCCCCTAAGCGGCAGAGCTAATTCATTGTATGAGGAGGAAAAGAGCATCAATGGCATGCGCTACTC
>NZ_JCACCM010000196.1:48257-79746 GCF_059501405.1 Myxacorys sp. | reverse complement strand
TTCGTCTGATGGTACGACGATTGGCTGCTTAAGATTTACTTTATGAATCAGCTCTGACACGCACTCAGACGATCACCAAAGATCGTCTTGAAGCGAAAGTTCGTCGTCTCTGCCAACGACCGCCGATGATAATTCGACTGCTCCTTCCATCGCTTACGCCCCTGTTTGCGGATTGCCCGCAGATTTTCATCACGAGGATGAGGCGGCGCTTTGCAGTTGCCATGCTGCCAAATCACTGCATTCTTGCGCGGTGGGATTACAGGCTTAGCCTCGCACCCAGAAATCGCGTCATAACAATGGCGGTGGTCGTAGGCTCCATCGCCTGACACTTGCTCAATCTCCCCCTCAATTTGCTCCAACAACTCTTCTAACACTTCTCCATCGGCTATATCGTTGGTGGTAACCATTGCAGCTACGATCTCACCAGTTGCTTCATCAATCCCCAGATGCAGTTTGCGCCAGGTTCGCCGTTTGCTCACCCCATGTTGACGGGTCTTCCATTCCCCCTCGCCATACACTTTCACCCCCGTTGAATCCACCACCACATGACGAGCACCCTCCTTCGGCACCACCGGAAGTTCAACCGATAGTTGCCCCAATCGCCGGGACAGTGTGCTGTGGTCTGGCACAGGTAGGTCGATTCCCATCACCTTGAAAATCGATTCGAGAAAGCCTTGGCACTGCCGCCCAGCTAGACGATAGACTGCTTTAAGTGTCGCCATCGTTTGAATGGCAAGGTCACTGTAGAGGACAGACGCGCCTGGTTTGCCGCTCAGCGCTTCGACTACCCACTTCTCCAGGATGGATTCTTCGATCCAGAAGGTGAGGCTTCCTCTCTGCTTGAGTCCAGCGCTATCCTCAGACCAGTTGCGGATGCGGTATCCCTCTTTCATCACTCTCGCTGAAGTGAACTCTGAAACCTAGCTCCAGTGCGAGTTTCCTATTTTGACGGCTCGAAGATGACAAAAGAGCAAAACGCAGGTGCAGCAAAGCTTTCAGCTTTTGCTCCTACCAAAGTGATGAAAGAGGGGTATTGAGGTTTCATGGCACGTTGCGGTGTGGTAACTACAACCTACCATCCCTCTTCCCTCCGCAACCCCTCTTCATGCAACAACGCCCCCAAAAACTCTCGGTCTGCGGTCAAGTACGCCACTTCCACGTCTCCAAATACGACTAAGAACTCAGTCAACAACTCGCTGCGCTCGGTTGTGTTAGAGTTGCCGCGCTTGTTCAGAAATGTCCAAAATAAGGGAAACGCAACGCCTTGATGCACGACACCCAACATGAGGATGTTGATGGTAGAGTTTCCCAACTCCCAAGTCGTGCGGTCGATGCTCAACACCCACGGCTGCGGAATCTCCATCACCTCAATGACGATTCGAGCAATCGTATCGTAATCGATCTCAAAGCTGCGGAAGAAACGCTGTAGCCCCATCACCCACTGAGCGATGAAACCGTAGCAGAAATCGTTCAAGCCGGGCGTACCCACTGGAAGGTCGAAAACGAGAATAACAACACCCTCAAGACCAAGGGCTACAACCTGGAACACAATTTTGGACACGGAAAGCAGCACCTTTCCTCATTCTTGGCAACCCTGAACATCTTGTCCCTCCTCTTTCATACGTTGCTAGAGTTGCTCGACTTGAAGTACAAGTTGCGGCGATCTCACTTGCCCACCCGTAAGACCTTTTTTGATGATTTGCGAGCATTAACCCGATATATGTATTTCGGCAGTTGGGATCATCTGCTCACCTTCATGCTGCAAGGGCTAGAGCTAGACATCCCGCCGAATACCAGTTAAATTTCCATACTGAGAATTGCTGGAACCGCACTAAGAACAGATCAACGTACTTTAATAACCTATGTTTATTTGGTAAGAACAAAAGTTTCCATTTATGTTATTGATGGACTAAGGTTTGTTCTTAATGTTCGAGCTTTTGTTCTTAATGCTCAAACTTTTGTTCTTAATGTTCGAGCTTTTGCGATTTTTCCAGTACAATTACTGAGCAAACTCGCACATCTTTATTCAAAGAATACAAAAAATTTGCGGATTCTGCGCTTCTAACATGTTCTCGAATCGTCGAAACCCAACTTAATAAATTCACACGATTTTGCACAGCAACATCTCGCCTGTCCACCGATGATTGCAGGCGAGATGCTGACGCTACAATAACCTGGCTCTATGCGCCTCGTTGAGACTTCCAAGGACCCCAAATGGCAAACGTAATGCCTGGACTTTGGATATTGGCAAACAAAGTTTTACCATCCGGCGAGAAACAGGCTCCCGCAAACTCACTATCGTTGATGGCATTTTTTGCCAGACGATAGAGTTGTCCCTCAGGAGTGACGCCCACTAAGAACTGCTCCGCATCGCCATCTTCACAAATAATCAGATCGCCATGGGGTGCCACAACAATGTTGTCAGGACCATCGAGTTCATCTTTCGATTGCGCCTCAACAAACAGTTCGATCGTCTCCCGCTCAGGAATATACCGCCAAACTTGGCCTGCACCGTTCGGTCTGCCATTGGTGGGATCAACAGAACCACCGCTTGTACAACAGAAGTAAATTTCACCGTTGCCGTACCACATGCCTTCTCCACGAGCAAACTGAGCAGCGCCCTTACTAAACCCTTCTACCCGTACCGTATCGGTCGCAGGGTTTGGATCAGTAATGGTCACCCATTCCACTGGCATCGGTTGACGCTTGGGAACGCCTGAGAAGGTTTTTGCCTGCGGCATACCCTTAATCACGAGCGCTTGCAGAGTGCCGCCTGCACTTAACTGACCGGGCTGAGTTGGAACAAAGCGATAGATCAGACTATCTCGTTGATCTTCAGTTTCATAAATAATTCCGGTTCTAGGATCAACTGCGATCGCTTCGTGGTTGAACCGTCCCATTGCAACTAACGGCACGGGAGCGACAGGAGCAGTTGCGTTGATCGGAACCTCAAAGTTATAGCCGTGAGCCTGCGAAACATTTCTCGCGCCGCCCGGTGTATTGGTTGCTGGTGTTGAAGTATTTTCTTCACAAGTAATCCATGACCCCCAAGGAGTCGGACCTCCTGCACAATTACGGTACGTGCCGCTTAGCGACGCATAGTGATTGATTAGCTCACCATTTGGTCCAATCTGTAGTGTGGTTGTCCCTCCTTTGCAAGCAGGATCGTAAGGACGAGGACCCACAACTTGGGTTTTAGAATCTGGACTCAATTCGTGGTTGCGAATCAGAATAACTGAGTTTTGAGGGCCGGGGAAAGCTGCCATGCCATCATGACCACCAGGTACGGGAGAACCATCGCTCATGGTTTCGCCTGTTCGTGACAAAGCGCGGTACTTAAACCCTCTTGGCAAATCTAATAAGCCGTTTGGATCAGGTATGAGTTCTCCGTAACCTCCCCCAAATACTGATTGCCCATTTGCTCTTCTCGTATAGAGCGCCTCTAAAGGAGACATCATCAATGTGCTAGCAGCACTCGCTCCTGCCAAGGTGAAAAACTTCCGTCGTGATAATTGCATCGGCTTTTAGATACATATGTAACCAAAAGGAAGCTTACTAGGCTTGCATGAAGACCAAGCTAAGGTTGGTTTAACGTCCCGCAGGGTTGACTTAATGTATTGTTAGAGTTTTCCCATCGCTGCTGAGAATTGATTTCAACGACTCGTGGCGGACGACTAATCTGGATTCCTTGCTGCTCCGTCTGTACAAGCCCGTTCGTCTTCTATAAGAGTATTTTTCTAGGCAGTGTTTGTAGGTTAAGACAAGGGGTAATATTGCTTCAATTGAACACAAAGCTTTACATCTTGCTGACTCAGCCTTCTCTCGTCGAGCAAACGCGATCGCGGACTGGTATTGACTACTAACCAACAACATTCAAATCGCTGCCGCACTGCAAACGCAGGATAACTATAATCACAGAAAGTTTCTGCCTAATATCCTATGTGGGATAGTTAGACAGAAACTTAGAAATCGAATTAAGCTTTCCTCTGATTCGCTACGCCACTCCGAAGGAAACGCCTCACAAGAGCTTGACTAGAAGATACTCTGCGACGAAACAAGCTGGGGCTGAGTAGCAAGATCCAGAGCATTCCTGCCAGCAATAGAGATGAGATCTTGAGGCAGCAGTCGAGAAGCCCCAAGCACGACATCCGCTCCATTCTCCAAAGCATTGCCTTTGCCATGACGAATCTTAATCTTGGTATCCGCTCGGTAAATTCCCTCTGTGCCATCGGTGAAATCGACGCTGAAGGCAATCTGACCTGCATCATTGAGTCCACGCAATTGCACTTGTTGCACGATTGAACCTCCGAGCGATTCTCCTGGCGCAATCACCTGTTCAGTTACAGAACCAACTCGGGCAAAAATTCCCGTTGACTCTGACCCAAGTTGTCCGGGTTGAAACACAATCACACCCGAATTGTTGATCAGCGCATTCGCAGCGATGCGATCGCTAATCTGAGTAATCGTCCCTTGATCTAGTAGAAACAGCCCTGATTGATTGGCGGTTGAACCCGAAAACAGAATTGACCCGCGATCATTCACCGTAAACGAAGTCACATCTAATCGCTGATCAGAAACCCGCACTGGCTCGGTTGCTCCTGAATCAAAGCGATAAATATTGTTAGCATCGACTTCCGTTCGGTTTCCATAGGCAGTCCCCGATCGCGCAAAAAACGCTGTGCCTGCATCATTTAAAACCGGAGAAAAGACGCGCTCCGTGAAGGGTTGTTGTGGACCTGAACCTGCTACCGCCAAAATTTTGCCGTCAAACACAATTGTCGTATTTGAGGCGCTCTGCCCAAACTCTATCTTCGTGTCAATTTGAGCCAGAGTTTGTCCGCGATCGTTAATTTGCAGATTACTAAACGTATTTGTTCGAGAAGTGCCTCCTCCAATCAATCCCGTTGCCTCGGCAACTTGAGCAAGGGTTCCATCGGTTTGACTCAGAAACAATCGATCAACGGGTTGATTTACACCATATACCCTAAAATTCGCCTCTGCATCAAATAGAACATTGCCTGCATCACTCAAGGCAAGATTGTCACCAAAGCTGTATGTTGCTATCAACCTATCAGGTGGAAATTGAGAGAGAAGATCTGAAAAGGAATTAGATAGAGTTTGCAGATCGACGACGGTTTTTGTGGTTTTGCCATCACTGGTAAACAGTCCCGTAATTCTCGATGAGTTCTCATTTCCGGCAGCAAACGCAACTAATCCATTATCGTTAAGGTCAAAATCGCCAAGGTTGGTAAATTGACCATTTTGCAGATCGGCGATCGTTCTGATTTTTCCACCACTGCTTGTAAAAATGCCTGTGATTTGCGATGCATCGTTGCTTGTGGAGAAGGCAACGAGTCCATCATCATTTAGTAGAACGTTATCGAAGTTTGTGAAGCCATCTTTTGAATCAGCAATCTCTTTGAATTTGAACTTAATTTGAGTCGCAGCTGGAGAATTAGATTGTGCAAGAATGTCGGTAGATGTCAACATTGTTAATAGAATGAGTAGGGTTATAACGCAAGCAAAATTAAACCTATAAGCACACTTTCATTAGTCAATTGCGCTTATATTAGGACCTCAGGGAACTTCTATTGATAAAAATCTGTACTTAAATATTAGAATAATCGCGCTAACATTACAGGCCGAATTGATGATTGTTTAAATAACTCTCTTCAAATTCTCTTCATATAACCTTTATTTAGACAGCGCAATTAGCTTTACAAAATTGTAGAGAATGTCTGCTAGCTATACTCATGTTTTTAATAAAAAACAGTGTTAGTTTCCTTGGTGTTTATAAAGAATGACGAGCATTAGATTAAGTATAAGAAGCTACTCTATTACTGAAAAACTGCTGATTCTAAAGTCTTGAATTTGAGCACTTAAAATTCATTTTGCTTCGCTTTCCTAGAAGGCTACTGAGCTTTAAATCACACTTAAATCTCAGCGATCCCTAGAAGAATTGAGCCATTAAAATAGTCCTGTGTCATCAACTGTAATCAACCCTTCATCTTACGAATGCTATACCGCCGCTTTGGACGAACCAATCTTCAAATGCCCGTCTTCTCTTGCGGGGGAATGCGCTATCAATACAAATGGCAAGATGTCCCCGATCGCGACATTCCGCCCGACAATCAAGCCAACCTCGAAGCCACAGTTCGTCGCGCCTTTGACTTGGGCATTCATCACATCGAAACGGCTCGCGGCTATGGTTCATCCGAGCAGCAGCTTGGCAAAATCCTGCCGAAACTGCCGCGTGAAACTCTGATCGCTCAAACCAAGATTTCACCTAAACCCAATCCCAAAGAATTCTTAGAAACCTTTGAGCGATCGCTTTCTCTTCTCAAACTCGACCACATTGATCTGCTCGGCATCCACGGCATCAACTTACTCGAACATCTCGACTGGTGCACTCGTCCGGGTGGTTGTCTCGATGCCGTCCGCAAACTCCAAGACCAAGGCAAAGTTCGCTTCGTTGGCTTCTCGACTCACGGCCCCACCGATGTCATTGTCAAAGCGATCGAGACGAATCAATTCGATTACGTCAATCTGCACTGGTATTACATCAATCAGCAAAACTGGGCAGCCATTGACGCCGCTAATCAGCGCGATGTGGGCGTCTTCATCATTAGCCCCTCGAATAAAGGCGGGAACCTATTTAATCCGCCGCCTCGGTTGGTTGAGCTGTGCGCTCCGCTCAGTCCGCTAGTGTTTAACGACTTGTTTTGCCTCAGTCATCCGCAAGTGCATACGCTTAGCATTGGCGCAGCGCGACCGGGTGATTTTGATGAACATTTGAAGACGTTAGACCTGCTGCATCAAGCAGATGAACTCTTACCACCGATTATTGAGCGATTAGAAGACGCCGCGATCGCCCGCCTTGGCAAAGACTGGTATCTCAACTGGCAAACCGGACTGCCCAACGTCAATGAAACGCCAGGACGGTTAAATCTTTCGGCGGTGCTGTGGCTCAGAAACCTTGCGATCGCCTATGACCTCGTAGACTACGCCAAGATGCGCTACAACCTTTTGGGACAAGCCGATCATTGGTTTCCTGGCGCACGCATCGATCAAATTGATCCTGACGCCTTGCGTCCTTACCTCGTCAACAGTCCCTTTGCCGATCAAATTCCAGATGTGCTACGAGAAACACACGAGCTACTGGGTGGTGAAGCTGTAAAACGATTGTCTCAACAATAAACGAACAAGAAAGAATAACAAGCAGCATCTTTGACGTCAGGGTGTTCTCACTTATTTGCTAGATGGTTTTTCGTTACATGGTTAGAAAAATCAGTCACATGCTTTATCCTATTCAAGAAGCGCTTGTCGCCAGCGATCGCGACAAAGTGTTTAACTGATCATCCGCAACGGAAAGCTTCTTGCTAAAGTAAGAAGACTCCGCTCAAGCGGTACTTCTACTGCCCTCATTTCTTGTGATTGCGATCTACCCCGGAAGCTTTGACCCGATTACCTTTGGTCACCTCGACATTATCAAACGAGGGGCACATTTTTGCGATCGCGTCATTGTTGCCGTGCTTCGCAATCCCAACAAAACGCCGCTTTTCACGGTCGAAGAACGGCTCGCCCAAATTCGGTTAACCACCCGACACCTACCCAATGTAGAAGTAGACAGCTTTGAAGGGTTGACTGTCACCTATGCTCAGAGACAGGGCGCAACGGCTCTCCTGCGTGGACTCCGAGCCGTCTCAGATTTTGAGATGGAATTACAGATGGCGCACACCAATAAAACGCTGTCAACTCAACTAGAGACTGTCTTCTTAGCTACCTCTAATGAGTATAGTTTTCTCAGTAGTAGTGTGGTCAAAGAGATTGCCCGCTTTGGAGGTCCGATCGACCACCTGGTTCCTAAACACGTTGCCGAAAGTATATACCGATGCTACGCCAAGACTCATCCAGTATCAGCCCTGACGGAACCCACACTAGCGGAAGCCGAGCCGCCCACCCGGATGCTGCACGAGTAGGCAGTGTAGACATTCAACGGGAACTCAATCGGATGGAGGAACTGATTCTTGACAGTCCGAGAATTCCGCTGTCGCGCCGCACAATGGTCGATGAAGAACAAATCCTCGACCAGCTTGATCTGATTCGGCTGAGTCTTCCCGAAGCCTTTCACGAGGCAGAAGAAATTGTGCGGCAAAAAGACGCGATTCTCGACCAGGCAGAACAGTATGCCCAAGAACTGATTGAAGCCGCAGAGCATCGGGCGGCTCAAATAATGAACGAGTCAGGCATTCTGCGCCAAGCGGAGCTAGAAGCGCAGCAGATTCGGCAGCAGGTGCAGCGCGAATGCGACGAGGTGCAACAGCAAACGATCGCAGAGATCGAGCGGACGCGGCGACAGGCGCAGCAAGATCTCGAAGAGATGCGGCGAATCTCAATTGAGGAAAGCGAAGAGATTCAGGCAGGAGCCGATCGCTATGCCGATCGAGTGCTGCGAGATATGGAAGCTCAGATGGGCGAGATGTTGCGAATTGTTCGCAACGGACGGCAACAACTGCAAATTAACCAACCGCAAGCCCAAGCCAAACCGCAAGTTCAGGTACAAGTGCCACGATCGAAAGAAGGTAATCCTAACGTAGGACGACCCGCACCCAAAGCAGGAGAACGGAAGAATTAAGCAATTTCTTCAAAGCTTCGCTCTAATCGCACTATTGGAAATGGATGAGGGATGAAGAACGCCTAGGCGTTCTTCATCCCTTATTTCTCTGTCTGTTCCTCTCTCTGTAGGGGGAACAATTCAATTCATGAATCTGTCCTTTTAGCAATGGCTTTTTATAAAAAGTTACATATTCTAGGCGTAATGCCATCTTCTGAAGATGAAGCATGAAATAACGTCTTCAACCGTAGGTGACACGCTCATGGACAGTAACCCTTCTTCAGCCGCCGCATTTTCAGCGTCGCTCAAGCAGGGCATCTGGATTCTTTGCATTCCAGCTTGGCTCTTTGGCACGATCGAACGAGGCACAACCGCCATGTCCGATCATGTTCTCTCGACCTCCGATGTGATTCAAGTTCTAACTGCCGCTTTCTTTCTTGCGAGCTGGCTGCTGCTTAAACCGAATAAACATCGCACTGTCGTAAAGCCATAGCTCGTAAAGCCATAGTTGTAAAGCAATAGTGGTTTCTGTAGGCGTTACTACTCTTTGTAATTTAGGAGCTACAGCAATGAAAGGACAAATGTGTTGGTTAGCAGGTTTCGGCAGTGCAACTAAGATTCTTCATGTGCGAGACGCTGCCCATCAGCCTTGGAAACCCTATACTGCGTCGGTACACCGAGTTCCCGACCTCCAGATTCCCCGCGCGTCTAAGGGATGGACAACCTATCAAAAGCTTTATCGGGCAGGCTGGACGCTCGTTCCTACAGCTGAAGCCTACTCTACGACGATTATTCAAACTTCTGAACCAACAGCGGTTTCAGTCTAAAGGTGTGCTAACCAGAGGAGAGTCAAATTGAGGCAACGATTAGCCCAAAGTGGGACTGCGAAGCAACCCCAGCGATCGCCAAGCACAAACCGCTTTGCTATTTGGTATGAAAAATTTTAGTGAAAAGTTGCAAGCGTCATTGCTTCGCTTCAGAGCTAAAATAAGTACCTATGGATAACAGCGAAGTCATTACTCTCCTCTCTCGTCGAGAAATTGAAAAAATGCGCCGAGCCGGACAGCTTGCAGCGCAATTATTGCAACATCTTGAACCATTTGTTAAACCTGGCGTGAGTACCCTCGAACTGAATGACGAGGCAGAACGTTGGACTCAGGCACATGGCGCGAAGAGCGCGCCTCTGGGTTACGGTGGCGACAAGCATCGACCGGCTTTTCCAAAGTCAATCTGCACTAGCGTGAATGAAGTAGTGTGTCACGGCATTCCCAACGCCAAGCAACTGCTCAAAGATGGTGACATTATTAATATCGATGTCACGCTGATTGTGGATGGCTATCACGGTGACACGTCAAAAATGTATTTGGTTGGAGAACCCTCTGCAACGGCTCGTCGCCTCGTTGAAGTCACCGAAAAATGTCGCCAACTTGGAATTGAGCAAGTCAAACCAGGTGCAAGGCTGGGTGACATTGGCGCAGCGATCCAAGACTACGCAGAATCACAGGGGTTCTCTGTCGTTCGCGATTTTGTTGGACACGGCATCAGTAACATTTTTCATACGGCTCCGCAGGTCGCGCACTACGGTTCGTATGGCACAGGCAAGAAGCTCCGCGCTGGAATGGTGTTTACGATCGAGCCGATGATCAATGAGGGTACTTACGAAATAGAAGTCCTCAAAGACAAATGGACAGCAGTAACGAAAGATCGGTCGCTTTCGGCTCAGTGTGAGCATACGATTGCAGTGACAGACTCAGGCCACGAAATCCTCACGCTACCGTAGAGGCAGGAATGCGTGTCGCCTGAGCGCTTCACGGTGTAACCTTTGGTAGGGGAGCAAAACCCGTACCCGCAACTGAGTTTGGGTTTAGTTTGGGATCGTTGTAGTGCAAGAAGCGCGATCGCAGTTCCGTCCGGAATTCGGCGTGCAGGTATTTTTCTTGAAACGATCGCCACTGATCCCAAGCCTGACTTCGGTTGTGAGCAAGCTGATCCCACAGAACAGGACATGCTTTTTGCGGCGCATCGTCTAAGCGAGATTCGAGATAGTCATTGAGAATTACGCTGTCTTGAATCTCTCCCAGCGCATCCTGAATCGATTTGAATTCATCAACTTGGGCGCGATAATCCTCGTCATACAAATCGACAAACAGCTCGGTTTGGTAGCGAACTTGCTTCATCTTTTTCCGCAAGTCATGTAGGGTGTGCCCTTTCTGCTTCAGCAGCACTCGAATGTTGTCTCCGCTAAGGAAGTCTAAGGAAAGCTGCCCTGCGTTCGTCTGCGTTCCAAACAGCCAAGCGGGATGGAGCAACACAGTACTAATGAGCGGCAGCAACAGATCGGGTAACACGTGCTGAATCGGAAGCTGAGTCACTTCTTGATAGTCAGGCGCTTCTAACCAATCTTCGAATCCTGCCTTGAACTTATCGTACTTGCTGGAATGCAGAGTTTTTTGAAGGGTTTCAAACTTGTTCGATCGATCCTCTGTCACCTGCTTGAGAACGCGATCGCGGGTTTTTCGCTCTGATTTAGAAATTGCGGCGGGTGATTGTAAAGTTGCGCTCAGAATATCTAGATCTCTCACATCCCCTAACACCTGAGCAAATTTGCGAATGCGTTGCACGCTCGTTGATTTAGGTAACACAACTGCAAAATCGAATACTTGCAACGCTGTCCGCATTCGACGTAAGCCTACTCGCATTTGGTGCAGTGCTTCTGGATCGTGATCCTTCAGAACATCCGATTCGTGCTTAATCGATTTTCGGTAGTGTTTCTGAATCGCTTCGTAAGCAACATCACCTAGCGTTGTTTGTTTCACTTGTGGATTTGTAAGCTTTTTCATAGTCAATCTGGTATAGCAATCTGATGCAAACGTCTTGGACTTGCTTCAGTTACTACATCATAATTAGCATGACTACGAATTCATCTAACGATTGGAGTATTCATGTCAACGGCTCAACTTAGCGTGTTGCAATACATTTAACACTTCTTAACGCAAGCGATTTTTTACTTAAAACTTCCTTGAAAAGAATCTTAGTGTTTCTACCTGCCGCTACATCGTGCCCTTAAACAAGCCTTGAGGACGAACCAACAGCACCAAAACCATGATCAGTAGCGCAACGCCTTGTTTATACTCTGGACGCAAAACATAGGTACTCAGTTCTTGAGCAATCCCGATCGTCAGCGCCCCCGCGATCGCGCCGTAAGGATTGCCAATTCCACCCAAAATCACAGACGCAAACAGCGGCAAGATTAAAAACCAGCCCATATTCGGGCGTACCGCTTCGACTAAGCCCAACATGCTGCCGCCCAAGGCGGTGAACGTTCCAGCAATTACCCACGTCCAGAGCACAACCCGATCAACATTAATTCCAGTCACACGGGCGAGATCCAAATCATCCGCAACGGCTCGCATTGCTTTACCAATCTTGGTGTTTTGCAACAAATAATGCAACGCCGCGATCGCGGCGATCGCCATGCCAATTACCAATAGTTTGTAGAATGGAATTAATAACCCCGCAAACGAGATAGCCGGGGTGACGGGAAGATTGTAGCGTTGATTGCCGCCGCCCCAAATGAAAATGATACCGTTCCGAAGAAAGAGCGCTAACCCGATCGAAATAATAATCAGCGTTGTAGAATTAGCGCGTTTTGCTCGCATTGGCGACCACAATAGCTTCTCGCCCAGTAACGTTGCCCCGACCGTAGCGATCGCAGAACCCACCATTGAGATCCAAATGTTTACCCCAGACGCATTCAGCAGCAGGGTAAAATAGGCTCCCAGGGTCATGAAATCACCGTGGGCAAAGTTGGAGAGGCGTAAAATGCCGTAGGTCAACGTCAGCCCTACCGCAGACAGGGCAATGATACTTCCAACCGAGATTCCGTTAATAATTAGCTGAGCGATTTGAGTGAAATCCATTCAGGCGTCCATGCATCACATCTATCGCTCTGATTGTGCATGAATTGGAGAAGTTTGGGAAGAGATGAGGCGACGAATTGAAATTTAAAAATAAAAAAGCAGCCCCTACCCGGTTTGGACTGCCCTTGTGTTAGACGATGAGCTTCTCAATCTGTATACATCATGCCTTAGCAGGCCAAGAAGCCACATCTCCCTAGAGAAAGATGCCGTTAGTAATTCTGTAAATTGCCGCTGTGCTGCCGTTGTGCTCGCAATTCGATACTAGTGTCATTTTAGACTAGTTCTTCTAACTCGATCACTCGTCTTTTGACTCTCCTTCGCGGTTGTGGGCGGCGAGTGCGATCGCACAGGGATAAATCACGTGTTCCTGTATATGAATGCGGTTTTGTAGCGTTTCGGCTGTATCGCTAGGTAGAACTGGAACCGCCGCTTGCATAATAATTTCGCCACTATCGACTTCTGGAACCACAAGATGAACGGTGCATCCTGTAATCTTGACGCCTGCAGCTAATGCTTGTTCCACCGCCCGGTTGCCCTTAAAGCTAGGGAGTAAGCTGGGATGAATGTTGAGAACTCGACTCGGAAAAGCATTGAGCAACACGGGTGTCACAATCCGCATCCATCCTGCCATCACGAGCCATTCAATATTGTGATGCTTCAGTGTTTTGACGATCGCGCGATCCAATGCTTCGCGGCTCTCAAAGTCGCGATGATTGAGCAACACGGCAGGCACATCAAATCGTTTGGCTCGCTCAACGACTTTCGCTTCTGGATTGTTGTAGATGACCACTTGAATTTGAGCGTTGAGGCGGCGATCGCAGATCGCTTGAGCGATCGCTTCAAAGTTACTGCCACTCCATGACGCCATCACCCCTAATCTCACAGGAGGGTCGAGTTGAGGAATAGACGACAGGACAGGCGAGCATAAGCTATTAGCTAAATCAGACGAATTCATGTAGAACCGATGCCCGATATGAACTGAACTACAATAACCCTAATCCAACTCAATCTTTTATACGGTTCATGGGTTCCGATTCTAAGACTCCATCGGATAGACGGCTCTCGCAGCTATTAGACAGCGACGCGATCGCAGCTTGGCTATTTCTATCGCCTGCACTCCTTTTACTAGGCGTGTTCGTGCTGTATCCGATCGCGTACCTCTGCTACCTCAGCTTCACGACAGGTAGTTTTACCCGCGAAGGCATCCATTGGATCGGACTACGAAACTATTGGCGACTGTTTCTGAGTCCCGACTTTTGGCAAGTGCTGGGCAACACGGTTTACTTTACGATCGCAACCGTCATTCCTAGCTTGGTGATCCCACTCGCGTTAGCCGTGATATTGGATCGCGCAATAGCCCTGCGCGGATTGCTCCGCGCCGCTTATTTTATTCCGTCCATCACCTCTCTCGTGGCGGTGGGGTTAGGCTTTCGGTGGTTATTTCAAACGGATGGGCCGGTCAACGCCGGACTAAGCGCGATCGGGATTGCGCCGATTGCTTGGCTTCAAGATACGGCTTGGGCCATGCCAGTTCTAATTCTGCTCAGCATCTGGAAGCAGCTTGGGTTCAACCTGATTGTCTTCCTAGCAGGACTGCAAACCATTCCTCTCAACCGCTACGAGGCCGCCGAACTCGACGGCGCGATCGCATGGCAAAAATTTTGGTACATCACCCTGCCCGAATTGCGTCCAACGCTGATTTTTGCAGCAGTCACAACCGCAATTTTTACGCTGCGGAGTTTCGAGCAAGTTTACGTGATTACAGGCGGCGGGCCGCTTAATTCAACGAATTTGATGGTGTACTACATCTACGAGCAAGCCTTTGCTCAGTTTGACTTTGGGTACGCGGCAGCCGCAGCAACCCTTTTACTGATCGCTGCGATCGCGCTTGTTTACGGGCAACTCAAAGCTACAGAAGAAAACGAGTAGCTTGTGTCGATGAATCATCACAGACAGCCGACTACCCGTTATTCCTTAAATTGCTTCAGCTTAGATTGCTTCAGGAAATGTCCGTCTAAATTCGTCAATCAAATCATCCATTTCTTCTAGCGCTTGATTGACATCAATGCGTAATGTTCCTAAATCGGGTTGCTCCAACAGACGAAGCAATGACTCTCGCTTGCCTTCAATCAATCGAATCCGTTCTTTGATCATCTCTGCGTCCATAGCCTCTTCCTCAACAAACGTCTAGAACTTAAAATATTTCCAATTATTAAGCTCTATCTAATTCTAATCAGATGTGAGGAATGTATCAGCCGCAACGAAATTTTAAGCTTAAACCGCTCTCCGTGTTTTCTCTTCACAAAAGAGAAAGAACTCACACAAAAAGTTTACGCAGAGCGTAATCAGAAGTCCGGGATGCGGGTAGATTAAGGTGTACTCAATCAATGCTGTCTCAATCTATTATCGCTTTATGAGGAAAAAAAGTCACCGCCCGTTTTTGTTAATGGTGGTCTTGTGCAGTAGTGCAGGCGTTGTGTTAGGCGGAACGTCCAGTTGGGCAGAAAGTAATCAGTGTTTACAGCAAAAAGTTGTCACGAATCAGTGTCTCGTTCAAAATCCCGTGTCCAAGACCTTTGAAGGCATGGCAACAGGATTATTAGCCGGGATGGGCGCAGCAGTCGGAGTTACGTGGTCTCATAAGCGCAGTAAGTAAAAATTAAAAAAGAGGGTAAAGATTATCTTTACCCTCTTCTTTTTGGAGATCGTCAGATGCGACCGCTTGCCCCTAGATATTGGCACTGGGCAATCGTGCCTCTACCCTAAAACTCATACGAGCGATCGCTCAGCCAAAGCCGAAGCGGAACCGCATTGCCCTGAGCATCTACTTTGATTTCAACGACTGCTGATTGTTTGCGCTGGCTCTCTTGAATGGCTTTATTCACTTCATCGCGCCGAGTTTCAGGCAAATAATAAGTGCTGAGTCCATAATCGACTTGCCCGTATTGCACTCGTCCTTTCAGCGCCACTTGATTAGAGGGTAGAGAGGCTGGGCGATCTGGGCTTACTCCTACAGGCTTCCAAGCGATCGGACGCCCTGGTTTCTGTTCAGGCAGTTGCAATATCACATAGAGGACTGTGTTTTCCTTCAACGAATTCCTCGCTTCTAGGGGAAGCGTTTTCCAGCCGGGCAGCTTTCTCAACGTGTCTAGAGTAGAGATGTCATAGCCTAGGGTCTGCGAGTAGCCTCGTAGCAGGTCGTAGGGATCAACAGGGACAGTTTGCAAGACGACCGTTTTTCCGGTGAGGTGAGTGTAGACGGCTTGAGCTGGAATGGCCGTAATGAGAGCCGTCTGCACCAGTAGCGGAATCCAAAATCGCCAAGAGCGAAGCGGTTGGAGAGACATAGAACGTTAGGGATGAGGGATGAACAAGAATTGCTCGATAGGAAACTGGAGGGAAATAGAGAACTGGAGGAAATTGGTCACTGGCGGTTTAGTCTTCGGTATTGGTAGATAAGGTCGTTAGAGTCCGGACATATCGCTCGAACCAGAGACCTGCCAAGATTACCCCAACACCACACAGAACAAACACCAAGGCTTTGAGCAGCAAGCCAGTATCATATTCCAACAACCGACTGAAGATTTGCAGAATGAGGAGAACTATGCCAAACCAAAAGGCGGGTCTATCTGCAATTCCGATGCTGGTTCGGACAACCCCGATCGCAAGCACGGCTAGTAACGCATTAAAGACAAACGGCGCAACGACCGGAAGCGGCTGAAGCTGAATGTCCCAAAAAATGATTAAAGCCGTCAGTGCGATGAAGAGAAGAATGGTGCTGGTGCTGGGACTGAAATAGAATCGACCGGAACGAGTTCTGGCAAATCTTAGTAGATAGAGCCATTGCGCGATCGCAATCCCTGCCAGAATCACAACACTGGGTAGCGATCGCCATTCGCTATTCGTTCCCAGCAAAGTATCCCAACCGGAATCCTTCCAAAGCCAACCAAATGACAGCCAGAAAAAAGCGCCACCCAAATAAACTACAGCACATCGACGAGCAATAGGTTGAAACAGCTGAGCTAGGGATACTGAGGAGAGGGAACGCCGCCGAATCGAGTCCCACAGCGTATCGTCGTAGCTCCACAGCAGAGCGGCAGGAAGCACCGCGATGACAGCCGAGAAAAGTCCTGATCGAGTTGAGAGATTAAAGGGAGTGCTCATTAAAGCCGAGACGAGTGCGATCGCGCTCAACGTGAATAACACCTTTGAGCGACACCAGTAAGCCAAAGGCAGAAACAGCACGCTGACCACGAGCGGCATCTGCTGAACCATCAGGCTCAACAGTGAGCTATCTTCACCTCTCCACAATCCGCTCTGCAAATAGCCCGTCCAGCTATACCAGTAGCCAATGCCAATCAGCAAAATTGCTAACATTCCTAAAGAGGTCAGCCGCAAACCATATGCCATCATAAGGACGCCGATTCCCCACGTCAGGAATAACCCGTAGGGAGAGCCGCCAATATGAAACATTTGCGCCATCAGCGCTATGTTCGCTCCTAAGCTCAGCGACCCTAGCAGCAACAGGGCCTGACCCAAACGAGACTGCCATACATCGCCTGGTTGTCTCCAAAGCGCAAACCCGGCGAAATTGACCCCGATAAACACGCTAAACAGAAGCGCTACTCTAGCTAGACGAGGAATGTCTTGCCAGTTTGCCGCGACAAACGTAATTACACCTAGACCAATAAGCACACATCCCAGTCCAAGCAGAATGAGGGTGAAACGGTTTTTAGCTTGCGTATCGAGTTGATCAAACTGATAGCGATCGCGCAACTGCTGAAATTGCGTACTGTTGATTAACCCGTCCGTTTGCCACTGTTGCGCTTCTTGACGAAGCTCATGTCGAAATTTTTCGGAGGACATAAAAACTTACTCCCTAAGTACTGAGGAGCTTAATGAAGCGAAACCGCAAGATTACGGAAATCACCTCTAACTTCTCATAACTGTTTTGAAGTGAGGCTAAGACTATGCCACCTATACGATTGGTAGAACGACAGTTTTAATTTCTAAGTAACGGTTAGCAAAATCTATGTACAATTAAGCACTAACCGTCACAAAATATTAAGGTTTCGAGACATAAATTGCCTCAAACTCCAATTCAAACAGATTCCAGTAGAAATTCTGGTGTCAAACTGTTAAAAACTTGGTAATTTCCTTACAACACGTTCTTTTATACAAAGGCGCACCTTCTGAAGCAACTGCCCCTTAGTTTGAACCTGTATTACTGGTTTCATCGAATTCTTCACTGTAGCCCTTAAGGTATGAGTTCCTTAGTAGTCGAGACTTCCCTTTACACCCTTGTCGCTGACTCAGCCGCTTCACCATCGGCTTTGCAAATGAGTCCGATCACGTTCAAATCGCTGATGAACAGTTTATTAGATGTGCTGGTTGAGCAGCAACTCCCAGCATTGATCTGGGCGAAACTACCGCGTGGGGAAGCGTGGCAAGCAGAACTTGAGCGATATATGAAACTCGGCGATGTTGCTCAGGGAACCTACCTATTTAAAAATCAACGGGATGACGTTCCAGAAGAGGCGTTACCCACAACCCATAAGCCCATGTCTGAGTCGGTGGACAGTACTCAGGAGTCGCCTGAGTGTAAGCTTCACTCAAAACCTGACTCAACAGCGGTATCGGTTCAGCTTGCCGCTGATAGCCCGCTTCGACGAGAATATTTTTTGATCATTTGGTCAACGCAATTTTGCGGAGTCTTGGTTGCCCATCGTTCAAAAAATGGGGCGACATCCAAAGATGAGCTTCAAACCACCTTTATTCCAGACGAAGAAACGACCGAAAAGCGACCCTCATTAATGACCTTTCTGGTGCTGGATCAGGCAACGACTCGGCGAGCAGTGGGCGCATTGCACAGGTCTATGGAAGCCATCTCGTCCCCGTTGAACAAAAGCTGGGAAGCCGCGATCGCAAAAATTCAGCCCGCTCAAGTCAGTTCTCCAATGATTGAGCAGTTCCTCATCCGGCAAGTCCAGCGCCAAGAAGACCTGTGGCAGAGAGGCACCAGCTACCGTCGTCAAGCCGAACTCGCCAATCTCTTACAGCTTCAAAATGAGGAATTAGTCAGCGCCATTCGGTTAAAAGATGAGTTTGTGCATACGGTGGGGCAAGAACTCCGAACGCCGCTCACGACGATGAAAACAGCGATCACGTTGCTCAATTCTCCTACATTAAAGCCGCCGCAACGTCAGCGCTACATGGATTTGCTCGTGAAAGAGTGCGATCGCCAGACGGCACTAATTAGTAGCTTGCTCGATCTCGTCAGTCTCGATCAGATGGCAGATCAAGCGATTATTCAAGCGTTGCAGTTGATAGACATTGTGCCCGGAGTGGTCAGCACCTACCAACCATTGGCAGAAGAAAAAGGAGTGCGGTTAGCGTATACGGTGCCTGAAAATTTACCTGCGATCGCCTGTCTCAACACCTGGTTAAAGCAAATTGTGATTCATCTGCTCCGCAACGGGATTAAGTTCACGCCGAGAGGCGGACAGGTTTGGGTCAGAGCCAAGCAGCAGGATGATTTTGTCCAACTAGAGTTCAAAGATACCGGAATTGGAATTCCAGCAAATGAGATTTCAAAAATCTTTGATCGGTTCTATCGGGTGCGGCAAGCCGTCGAGACTGAAACGAACGGGGCAGGATTGGGACTCACCGTTGTTCAGCAATTGCTAATCCATTGCGGCGGCTCGATTTCGGTCAGAAGTCGGGCAGGAGAAGGATCTGTTTTTACAGTTTTGTTACCCATTTACAAAGGCACAGTCGAACCCGATTAGCAGAATTAGATTTGAGTTCTAAGAGGAATCCGCTAAGGTTAGAATCGGGCCTCTTTTGTTAGCGTTTGCTTAGCGCTCAAGTTTTATGTCCATTACCATTTCGATTAACGCCGCTCAGATTGATGCCTTAGATTTATCACCCGCCGTGGATGCGATCGCGCCGCTCCTAACTCACGCGGCTGAATATGAGCAGCAGATCCAGTTCGCGATCGACTATCCCTTAGAACCCGGCGATCCCCGAGAATTGCCAGAAGTGCCAGAGGTGCGCCTTTGGTTTATTCGTTTAGATGCCTTGTATCCATGGCTGCCGTTTCTGCTGGACTGGAAGGCTGGAGAATTTGCCCGCTACACCGCCATGCTTGTGCCTCATCAGTTTCATCCCAAAGACGGCATCCAGTACAACCCGGAAGCCCTTGAAATTCATGTGATGCACAAAACGTTTGTCTTGTTGTACTGGCTCAAAGAGTTAGGGATCGAAAGCCCATCACGGCTCAAGGCGATGACCCAAATGGTGGGCTACGAGTTGGAGGATGAGTTTTTTGAGATGTTAAATCGTTAATGTTAAATCGTTAGAGAGAAGCGGACAGGGTACAATGCTTCCCTAGTTGGAGTACGTTTGCATCACAGTTGATTCTATCTGAGCAAACGATCGCCTCTAAAATTCGCTTCTTTAGCGCCTAATTTTACGATGCTTGAGCTTCCTAGTCCTAGATCCGTTGCGTCTAAACGCGCTGGCATTCCCGACCAGCGCTGGAACCTGCTTCCGGTTCAAACCGAACGGGCATTAGCGTTAGCTCAAGCAACGCAAGTCTCTCCACTTTTAGCGCAAGTTCTACTCAATCGTGGGCTCGACACGCCAAAAGCCATTGCGACGTTCCTCGATCCCGATTCTGAAGCACTGCCTTCCCCACTAGAAGACTTTTCCGATCTGGCGCTGAGTCTAGAACTGCTGATCAATGCGATTAATGAGCGTCAAGCGATCGCGATTTGCGGTGACTACGACGCAGACGGCATGACGAGTACAGCCCTTCTGCTGCGGGCACTGCGCTACCTTGGCGCACAAGTAGACTACGCGATTCCCAGCCGCATGAACGAAGGGTACGGCATCAATGAGCGGATTATCGAAGAATTTTATGATGAAGGGGTCGGACTGATTCTCACCGTCGATAACGGAATTGCCGCGCATAAACCGATCGAACGTGCTCGTGAGTTGGGATTAACAGTGATCATTACGGATCACCACGATTTACCGCCACAGCTACCAAACGCGAATGCCATTCTCAATCCTAAATTGATTGCTGAAACATCTCCCTATCGCAGCATGGCAGGCGTCGGAGTGGCCTATGTTTTAGCGGTTTGTCTAGCTCAGAGTTTTGGGCAGCGTGACTTGCAAAATACGCTGCTAGAGTTGTTTACTTTGGGAACGATCGCTGATCTTGCGCCGCTAACGGGGGTGAATCGTCGGTGGGTGCGGAGAGGCTTACAACTCCTGCCGAAATCTAAGATTGAAGGAATTCAAGCGCTGATTCAAGTGGCGGGATTGAGCGGTGAGAAAAACCTGAAGCCAGAAGCGATCGGCTTTCGCTTGGGGCCTCGAATTAATGCCGTGGGTCGCTTGGCAGATCCACAGATTGTGATTGAACTATTAACCACTAACGATGATGGCATTGCATTAGAGCGAGCCATGCAGTGTGAACAGATTAATAAACATCGGCAGCAACTCTGCGAAACCATTGAAAAAGAAGCCATTAGTGCTTATGAGAATGGATCGGTCAACGCGAAAGAAGAACATGTGTTGCTCTTAGTGCAACCAGAATGGCATCATGGCGTGATCGGAATTGTCGCATCTCGGTTAGTCGAACGATATGGCGTTCCGGTGTTCATTGGAACATATGAAGATGACAAGCGAGAACACATTCGTGGGTCAGCGCGAAGTATTCCAGAGTTCAATGTGTTTGACGCACTAGAGTTTACGAAAGATTGCCTCCTCAAGCATGGAGGACACAAAGCCGCAGGCGGATTTTCCTTTGAGGGCACGCGGCTGGAAGAGGTGCGATCGCGCCTCCGACAATTCGCTCAACAGTGCCTCAAACCCGAACATCTCAAGCCGTTAGTCACTATTGATGCCCAAGCGAATCTAGAGCAACTCGACTTTCATCTCTACGCCCAACTCGACGCGCTCCACCCCTGCGGCATGGAGAATCCCGATCCTGTGTTTTGGACGCCCAACGTCCGGATCAGTGATCAAAAGCTGGTTGGCAAAGGGCATCTCAAATTTATGGTGAGTCATGATTCGATTGCCGCTAGAAAAATTGCCGCGATCGCATGGCGGTGGGGAGAATACTATCCGTTACCGAAATTCTTGGACATCGCCTATCGGCTTCGCACGAATGAATGGAACGGCGACGTTTCGATTCAACTTGAAGTGGTTGGAGTTAGATTGCCACATCAGCCCAGCGCGGCTGGAGTCGAGTTTTTGTTTAACCAGCGATCGTATAGCTGCACAATAGAAGAACAAAGCGGCGTTAAAGAACTGAAAATTCGCAATGATAGAGGCGACGTTCTAGCTATCCAGAAGGGACAAAAGATTGGTACACTCGGCAAAATCAATCATCCCTCTCAAACTGTCGATGTTTCTCAGCAACCTTACTACGACTTAATCAGAACTGCCCTCACCGCTTTGACTGTCTCATGAGGTTACTTTCTGAACGGGAAATAGAGAACAGGGTGCATACTTCGACGGACGCATTCATTCGCAAAGCTTGGAGACGACCATTCTAATAAGGGGTTGACGTTATTGGACGAGAGCGCGATCGCGCTAATGTCAAACTCTTGCGCTGCCGTTAGCAACTCCGTAATCGGATTGCCATGCCGAACTTCAATTTTTATGTTGATTCCCAACCCTTGGAAGTCGTTTCGGATCGGCTCCAACTTCTGAGCGACAAATTCTTGTTCTTCCTGAGCCGACCATCTCAACCGACCGCCTTCCTCAATCACTCGACACAGAACGCAGTTTCTTACCCCATGATTACGGTTAGCCTGCGCTAGTCGCTTCACTTGCTCAACGGTAAATTTTGACGCTTCACTGTCGTCATACGGCAACAACAAATCACGAAACAAATGCTGACATCGCAGACTGAGTTCTTCTGAGGTGTAGGTCGAGATTAGCTGAGGACGCAGGGTAAACAGGGGAAGCGTGAGTTGTTTGGCAAGGTCAATAGTGGTACTTCCAAACAGTTTCTCGGTCAGTAGATTGCGGTTTTGTGTGCCCAGAATTAGTACATCGGCTCGATGGGTTTTTGCGGCTTGAAGCATTGCATCAACCGCTCGTCCCGCTTTTACTTCGACTTTTACTTCGACTCCCGCAGGTACATGTTCTAATGCAACCGCTAATTTCTCTTCAGCGCGATTCATCTTCTCAGTGTCGGGGCGGGGAACTCCTGATTTCTCAACCAAGGGAACGACATGCAGAAAGACAATTTGCGTTGCGCCACTGGCCGCTAAGTCAGGGATGAACTGCGTTAGACGCTGCAAACTATCTGTGAAGTCAGTACAAATGAGAGGACGCTGAAACATAACAGTAAGAATTAAAGGTTAAACAAGTAGCTGATGCGACGTTGCAGCAATCTTTTTTGCAAAGGAAGCGATACCCAAAATCCTAACTTAAAGTCTTCCATGTTGAATTATTGACTGCCAATTGAGTCAGATCGAGCTATTTACCAACGTTGAGCGCTTACATTTTAGGAGCTAGATGGTGAACTCGATCGCAAATGCAAGGACACGGTATTAGACCTGTACTTCATTTGCCTTTGCGTTAGCGCTGCCGAAGGCGTCAGAAAATCGGCAAATCGTCAGGCATTTCTAAACGTTGAACAACATCCTCATGATTATCCTGGAGGCAGTGCAAGTTTTCTAGAAAGTTGTCCTTTGCTGCACTGTCTGAAGTATTGCTACGTGGAGATTTAAGCTCACTTTCCTTTAACCCCTTCAGTGGTAGGAAGCACCACAGACCTTGACTTACGAGACGCAGCCACACCATGCCTCCTGTCGTTGCAACAAACAGCACGAAAGCTAATGTGCTAGAAGGTTCGGGAACCGCACGGCCACAGGAACCAAGCCCTTGCGGAGCTTGAACACAGGCTTTCGTCTCCACGCGCTGTACTAACCTAAGAGAGGTTGGGCAGTCAAATGTGCGAGAGTACATTCCCCCAACTTCTGCTACAGCAAATTCCTGTCGCCCTCCGATCCCGGTATCCGTGAGGTTAGGCAATAAGGTGAGATTATTTCCCGTCGATCTGATCTTGAGACGATCGACGCTTCCTGGCGTGTCTAGGTTGCCTAACACTGTAATATTGAGTGAATCTAGAAGGGTTTCTAGTCCGTCTGTAACGTCATACAATGCCAGCGAAATAGCACCCGTTGCCCTTGCAAGTTCTAAGCTCGGATTGTCGATCGCGGTTTCTAGAGCTAATAGGCCGAAGAAGGCGAAACCAAAGCGGATAGGAACGGTTTGACTTGCCGAGAGAAAGAGGTTTTCTGTGCTTGCCGCCGATCGAGCCAAGTTCTGAAAGTCAGTTCCGTTACCAACGGCAATACTATTTACGTTAGCTTCGGCTGCAAATGGTTCTGTTGAAGTTGGGGAAGAAAGCTGACCCGCAAGAATAGTTTGTGCTCTGGAGAATGCCAAACTAGCGGCGTTGGTAGGGGAGGCTGCGATCGCGATCGCAGCAAACGGCGCAGTGACTAACAGCCGCGACTGACGAATTCTAAAATTTAATTTCATGCAGTTTGCTCACAACCTTGACTAGGGTTGAGTTCCTACTTCGAGGGTTTGCTGACGCTGAATTCTGACGACGTTTGATACCCTGAAAGACGGTAATTGAAAGCTTTTAGATCCGCAATGGATAGGGTGTATCTTAGGTAGACCTATCTTGGATCTACTGTGTACGTAGCTGGTAGCGCTACAGAGATGATAAACAGAATACGGGAGAGATTCAGTAGATAAATTGGGATTTCACGAAAAACCTATATAAATCAAACGCGCTGTACTGGTACAAGTTGGTGATGGTAGTATATTCCTCCCTTGGCATGATGTTATTGCCATCCCTTAGCGCCTATTTCTTAATACAGAACGAGAAAGGCTTGGGATAAAGTACATCATGGCAAATCTTTTAGAAACAGCAGCACAGGCAGGGTCATTCAGCACCTTTTTAGAAGCGGTGAAAAAGTGTGATCTTGCGTCTACTCTAAATGCAGAAGGCTCTCTAACTCTACTCATACCGACCAATGATGCATTTACCAAACTGCCTGAAGGGACGCTAGACGGACTGTTAGAAGATGTAACCAAGTTGAAGAAAGTGCTGATGTATCACGTTGTCTTTGGCGATGTGCGATCGCAGGATCTCGCCGAAATTGACGAAGCGCCAACTGCAGAAGGCTCGGTAATTGCGGTTGATCATTCAAACGGTATTACTGTCAATGATGTTCGTGTTCTCAAGACAGACATACTCGCCGACAACGGCGTGATTCATGAAATTGAAGGGGTATTAATGCCGGCAATGCTGGCAGGTCATTCATAAATCTGCGAATCTCGATGCTACGGACGTGAATGATTTGTTATCCTAGACTCCTCTCGGACACACTTTCAACAGGAATAGGGCATTGAACACATTTGCCGCACTGAACCCTCAAACCCGGCGGAGCTTGAGGGTTCTCTTTGTTGCGGGACTGTTATTTTGGTCAAGTCTGGCAAGTCTACTGCCGACGTTGCCGCCTTACATTAAATCCATTGGGGCAGCAGATGATTTGCTGGGGGTTGTTATGGGATCCTTTGCGGTAGGGCTGCTAATCGTTCGTCCTGTTCTTGGACGCATGGCAGATACTCGTGGACGCAAAGGGGTACTGCTAATTGGAATTAGTGTGGCTGCGATCGCGCCCGTCTGTCACCTGCTGACGCAATCAATTCCGGTGCTCATTCTCGTGCGGATGTTTCATGGAGTCAGCATTGCCGCCTTTACAACCGCCTACAGTTCTCTCGTGGTCGATCTTTCTCCACCTCAAAAACGCGGTGAATTGATTGGTTACATGAGCTTAGTTAACCCAATCGGAATGGCGATCGGTCCGGCAATCGGCGGATTTCTAGAGGCGTGGCAAGGATTTGCTCCGGTCTTCTTCCTCGCATCGGGCCTCGGCGCAGTGAGCTTTCTCTGTGCATACCAGGTCAAGCCTCCTGCTTTGCATCCCCAGCCTGAAGCAGAGCAGTCTAGAGAAAATGTATTTTGGCGATTACTGCTCAGCGATCGCATTCGGATTCCGACGATCACAATGTTACTAGTCGGGATTGTCTTTGGCGCGATCGCAACGTTTGTACCGCTCTACATTGCCGAAGCAAACGTAAATTTGAATGCTGGATTGTTTTACACGGCGGCAGCAATTACGAGTTTTGGAACACGATTTGTCGCTGGAAAAGCCAGCGATCGCCACGGACGCGGACGCTTTATCACAATTGGATTGCTCTGCTACGGTTTGTCAATGCTCGTGCTGTGGCAAGCTCGCACGGCTGAATGGTTTCTCGTGGCGGGGCTGCTAGAAGGAATTGGCGGCGGAACCTACTTGCCCATCATGATTGCTTTGGTTGCTGATCGGTGTCAGCCGCACGAACGCGGACGCATCTTCGGCTTGTTTATTGGTGGATTTGATTTGGGCATTGCGATCGCAGGCCCGCTTTTAGGATCGGTTGCAAAATCACTCGGTTATCGGGGACTGTACGGCGTTTCAGCTTGTGTTGCATTTGCTGCACTGCTGGTGTTTGTAACGCTTTCGAGCAAGAGTATTTCTGAATCGGTTAAGTTCGCCTTGGGGCACAGCAAAGATCCTTATGCCATTCCTAGAGACAGCATGGTTTCTCAGTAGCGCATTTAACGTCGCGAATGCTATTTACGCTTCGTGTACTTTTCCGTTGGGCATCACTGCCCCTGAAAGCTTCGCCCCCGTCATCTTCACCATCACGCGATCGTCAAATCCCACTTTTGCCCCGCGCAGATTCGCGCCGCTCAAATCTGCGCCGCTCAAATCTGCACCAATTAGGTTGGCATCTTGCAAGTCTGCCCCACACAGGTTTGCCCCTAGCAAATTCGCCCGGAACAAATTTGCTCCTTGCATCTTTGCTCCTTCTAAATTCACTTTATGCATGAAAGCATCGCTCAGGTTTGCATTGCTTAAGTTGGCACGGCTCAGGTTATAGCCCGACAAGTCTTTCTCTTTCAGATCGCGACCACTGAGATCGGTTCCGGTGAGGTCACGCTCTTGAGAACGAGGCGGCGTTTTTGGCGGTTGATGATACTCCGCCCGATAGTGCGACTGCCGATAGTAGTTTGACTGTTGAGAGGTGCTGGACTGCTGAGATGAAGAGGAGGTGCTGGACTGCTGAGATGAAGAGTTCGATGGTTGAGGTGGGGACGGCTGAGCTTGCGGGGGTTTGTGATACTCCGATCGATACTGTGACTGTGAGTAGTAGTTTTGATAATTTTGAGAGGACTGGGTGGCGTGCCCGCTGCCCTTCTGACCATTCTGCGAGGAGTGCCCATTGGACGAGTGACCGTTTTGAGACGAATGAGTAGAATACCCGTTCTGCGAGGAGTGCCCGTTGGACGAGTGACCGTTTTGGGACGAATGAGTAGACTGCCCGTTAGACGACGGACGGTGATAGTAAGAATGATAATAAGTTTGTCTCGATTCGCTTCTTGACGGTTCGTGCGATCGCGTGGTCTGCGCTTGAGGTTTCGGGTTGCGCTCATGCTTTCGCAACACATCACGCGCATGATTGAGTTCCTTGATTTTCGCTTCCGCTTTTTGCACGAGGCGGGGATTATCTTTCGGCACACGATCGGGATGCCAAATGAACACTAGATCTTTGTACGCCTGATTAACCTCTTCCCAAGGCGCACCAAGTTCGAGTCCCAATACTTGATAACAGCGTTCTAGTTCTCCCATCTACTTCACCACCCGACTAGCCCGAAGTTTACAAGAAGTGTGATCACTCACTCACCATGTTCCCTAGTGAAGTAGCCATCGCGCGTTTGATCTAGTCTAAACGGAACTCCTGCCTATTGGGTCTAAGTAAAGACTGATTTAACCTCGTTAACCCAAAGATTAGCAAATTGAATCATACTCTCCTCAAAACGATCACTAAAAAAAGGGGACGTCAAGCGCCCCCTACTTCTATTTAAGTCTATTTAAGAGGTTAGGCTCTACCGGAAAATATTGAGAATGCCAAATGCACTTCCCAAAGGATTCAGAATGGTTCCTAATACAGAACCAATCCTAGCCAATCCATTTTTGCCGACTACGATCGTATCGTTGTTCCGCAACGCTGGATTATTGGCCGAATTGATGCCTTGCTTAAAGTCCACCGCTAGCTGACGCCGGTCAACTGTTCCATTGGGCTGAAGCCGCAAGAAGTCAACCTGCTTTGTCCGAGAACTGGTAATAAAACCACCTGCCGCTAGAATTGCTTGGTTCATTGGCGTATTGGGTGGTACTTGAATTTGACCGGGCTTGCTCACTTCACCCACCACATTTACTGTGATGGAGTCAGGCGAGAAGCTAGCGGTGGCAACGGTTGCTGCATCTTCTGGAGAGAGGGCAACGGCGGTCGGAATGACGATGCGATCGCCTTGCTGCAATCGGAGGTCTTGCTTAGCATCCCCGGCTTTGAGCAAATCCATCAAGTTCACATTAATGCTGCGCTCCGTGCCATCACGAGCCGTTCGCTTCACTTGAATTTCGCGAATATTAGCCCGTTCTGTAATGCCGCCTGCAATTTGAATGGCTCGCGTTACGGTTGGCGCTTTTACTTTTGCGGTAACATTTGTTTGCCCGTTCGTGGTTTGACCCGCTGTCACTGGAACCTGTTCACCCACTACACTATGAGGACCCGGACGGTTCACCTCTCCAGCCACAATGATGTCAATCGGCTCATTGTTATTTGACTCTAAGGTTGTTCCAGCAAAATCATTGCCCATAGCAGTCGTTGCCGTGCTTGCCGGGACAACAATGCTATCGCCATCGCGCAGCTGAATGTCTTGGCTCAAGTCTCCCGACTTTAACAGTGCCTGCAAATTGACTTGAATCGGCGTTGTGCCCGCGTTTGTTCCAGGCAAACGGCGTAGAATCTGAACCTGCTGAAGATCAGCGCTCTGGGTAAGACCTCCAGCTAGTTGCAGCATTTTTGTGAGCGTCGGCGTTCCTGCTTCGGTCAGCGATGTCGTGTAGGCTCCTGGGCGCGTCACTTCTCCTGAAACCGCAATTTGCACCGGACGCGAACTCATCAAGCTGACTGTCACCACTGGGCGCGTCAACCATTCTCTGTAGCGGGATTCGATCGCGCCAGAGGCTTGACGCAAAGTCAAGCCGCCCACTCGAACTGTTCCAGCTAAGGGCAGGTTCAGCGAACCATCGGCTAAGACCTGGTACTCACCGCTATACTCAGGCACGCCAAAAACATCAAGTTTTACCTTGTCTCCGGCCCCTAGTAAATAGCTTTGATCTACGACTGGAGCACTCGCTGGAGCCGAAATTGGGGCGGGACTAGGCAATACTGGCGTACTGTTAGGTGGTAAGGCTCTTCCTCCAGGGGTAGTCGTCTGCGCGATCGCAGGAGCGGCAACCCCGGTTAATCCCAGGATCGCGATCATCCACGATGTTGAAAATTTTGCTGTCAAAACCTTTGAGTTAACCTTTCTAACTGCTGATGGTTCAATCATGTTGTAATTCACTCTTTTCCTAAGCGCATACAGTCCGAGTCAAGTCTTTGATGTGCTGACGCGAACCCTGGTAGAATCGCATCCTGGTAAACCGCTAACGTCTCCTGATGCACCCGATCGACACTGAGCCATTCTAAGTGGTCTTGAGCGCGCTGCTGCCAATGCTCTAATTGAGTTGGACTCTGCAACAGGTAAGAAAGTGCCCTAGAGAGAGCAGAAACATCGCCCGGTGGCACTAAAATACCAGCCTTGCCGCCTTCAAGCACTTCAGGAATTCCGTCTACCTCTGACGCGATGATGGCACATCCGGCTTCTCGCGCTTCAGATAAGACCAACCCAAACGGCTCTCGACTAGATGCCAGCACAAAAATGTCTGTTGAGAGCAAATAGCGCTGAGGCTCTGGTTGAAAGCCTTCAAAATGAATTCGGTCTGCAAAGGCACTGTTTAGAGCTTGCTGCTCAAACGCTAGCCGATCCGAACCATTTCCTACTAAATATAAATGGACGGTTGGATTGGCGTCAGCTATCTGCACAAAGGCTTCAATTAACTGAGCAATTCCTTTACGGTAGAACAGACCCGCTACAGTCGTGATGGCAGGGCGCTTTAGACGGATTGGTTCCGTTTCAGCCAGGGGGCGTCGTCGGGGGCTTCCGATTGTGCCATTTGATACTACACTGATTTTGTGAATTGGCACTCCTCGCTCGTGCATGGAGTGAGCAACCGATTGACTCACTGCAATCACGCGATCGGCCAACCCCATGAGAATGGAGGTCGATTGATGCTCGTTGTGAACCGTCGATATTAAAGTGTATTCGCTTTTCCGTTGACGAAGAAAGCGGGCTAAAACCGCTCCCGTCATCATATGAGCGTGGATAATATCGGGAGCAAACGTTTGAACAATGCGACGAAATCTAAGTATTGCTTGAAAAAGTTGAATGGGAGTTCGGCGCTGGTCTAAGTAAAAGCACTGAATTCCATAGGGCTTCATTAAAGCTTCATATTCACCGCCGCCACAGGCAACTGCCACCTCAAGTCCTGCCTGTGCCTGTAAGCAGGCTAGGTCAACCGCCGCATTCACGATTCCATTTCCAAGTTCCCGACAATCGTTGAGGATGTGTAGAATTCGCATTAGCTATTTTGCAATATTTGTTCAATGACATCAACGTATTGCGTGACCACGTGATCGCTGGAAAAGAGAAGCGATCGCGCCTTCAGAACCTCTGAGTTAACCGGATGAGCCAAAGTTTCAAGAATCGCGGTTGCCATGAAGTCTGGATCTGCGATCGGCACTAATTTGCCATACTTGCCGTTCTCTAATATCTCCGCCGGGCCGCTCGGACAATCCGTTGCCACAATTGGCGTTCCCACTGCCATCGCTTCGGCAACGACATTTCCAAACCCTTCGTAATGGGATGAGAGCACAAAGACCGCCGAATTGGCCATGTAAACGTAAGGATTTTCTACAAATCCAAGCAAAGCGACATCCTGTTCAAGCTTCAATTCCCGAATCAGGGTCTCTAACCGTGGGCGATCTTCTCCTTCACCTAAAATGATGAGCCGTGCCCGTCGCTGCTGCCGTACCCGTTGAAAGGCTTGAATCAACGTAAAAAAATCTTTTTGACCCACTAATCGTCCCACCCCAAGCACCACAGGCGGCTCTCCAGGCAGAAACCAGGGGTGAGCTAACGGCTCCTGGCTTTTCCGAATCACATCTGGGGTCACAACAGGATTGTAGATGACTTGAATACGATCTAATGGCAAGGCAGTGAGGTGGGCTAAATCTTTTGCAGTTCCCCAAGACGCTGCCACTAGTGCATCAGATTTTGGATAAAGCCATCGCACTAAACAAGTGCGAATGTAAGCCGCTACGTAGTGCTGATCATGCTGGAACTGCCCAGATAGGTAGGTCTGCACACACATCACAACTTTCGTTGGCACTGTTACCTGCCTAGCCCATTTTTTAGCCCAAAGCGCGGAACTAATGATGTCAAGGGCAGAGAAGATAACGGTGGGGTTTTCATGCTGCAGGTAACGGCTCAGTGCAACGGTCTTCCAGACAACAACGGGAAACGTGGACTTGAGATCAATAACTCGGACACTAGAAGGAACAAGTTCTAAGTAATCTCCCTCAGCTTCTGCCAAAACCAGATCTGTCTTTATTCCTCGCTCAGCAAATCCTTGGGCAAGATGAAGCATGGCGCGTTCTGCTCCGCCACCATCCAAGTTAGGTAAAAATATACTGATCGATGTCCCTTTTACGTTCATAAACTCAGGACGTGCTCCACTCTGTAAGAGAATCCCTTGAGTGATGCCTATTTAGCCTCTGTCCCTAGTGGGACTGGCGATGGACAGAGGTAAACCTTTATCTATCGATTTAAACGGTTCGATTGAGCTACTTGGCT